>CALCDN010000216.1 GCA_937900755.1 uncultured Acetobacter sp.
CCATAAGGGCGTAAATTCGGCATGAACACTCGGTCCATCAGCGCGGATACGTTCACGCGTGGTGCGTGGGCAAGGCCCGTTGCTGGTCTGTTCAACCTGCACGCCATAAACACCCACCACGTTATCCTCCCCGGCGCGGGCATTTTGGAAGCGTAGCACATCCTCCATTCCGCCATTGGGAAAAAGGCAGGCCATGGCTATGCCCAACTGCCATTGCCCCTGCGCGTCCAGCCAGACAATCCGGCCATCGAGCAGACGGTTGGCCGTAACAACGCTACAACCCTCACTATCACGACGATTATTCCTGCGATCCACGCTCATACCTTTCCGCGTATTCCACGACAGAAAATTACATAAATTTTCGTCTTTATCAACATATCACGCATACCGCGCGTATCATCCACACAGCAGTCCCTGCCGGAACAGGCGGGACCGGCTGATATCCAGCGCCACACCCTGGACCTGCGCATCGGTCTCATCCACCGGCCTGTAAAACGGAATAATCCGCTCTCCAAGCTGGAGCGTATAATGCCTGTACCCATTGCGCGTTCCACGGGGGGCGGCATAAATGCTCAGCACATCCTGCTCGGAACCCGGTTTTTGTATGGTTATCTCGTACGGCCGGAGCATGGCGACAACTGGGCCATCGCTCACACCTTGCGGGACTGCAAAAGGCAGGACCAGCGCATCGTCAGGGAGCATGCGCCCATGGCGGACCTCCCCGGCAAAGGAAACCGCCTCGCCCAGGAACTCCATGACAAATTCGGTCGCGGGCTGCTCGTCCAGGTCAAGTGGCGTGGCGTCCTGCATAATCCTGCCAGACTGCATGACCACAATACGGTCCGCCACCTCCAACGCCTCCTCCTGGTCATGCGTGACCAGAATGGTGGTCAGGCCAAGCGTATCATGCAGCTCACGCAGCCATGTGCGAATGGAACGGCGGACAATAGGGTCCAGCGCGCCAAAAGGTTCATCCAGCAGCAGAACACGCGGCCCCGTGGCCAGCGCGCGCGCCAGGGCCACACGCTGGCGCTGCCCACCAGACAGCTTTGCCGGGTGCTTGCCCCCCATGCCCTGCAACTGCATAAGCTCCAGCAGTTCCTCCACCCGTCTGGCAATCAGCTGGCGGGAAGGGCGCTCTGCCCGGGGCTGCACATCCAGCCCGAAGGCAATATTGCGCGCAACCGTCACATGCGGGAACAGGGCATAGTTCTGGAACACAAACCCCATGCGACCGGCACGGTCCTTAACGCTGGTCATGGGCCTGTCATCAAGCAGCACGCTGCCGCTGTTACAACTGTCCAGCCCCGCTATGGCGCGCAGCAAAGTGGTCTTGCCCGCCCCTGAAGGGCCGACAAGCGCCACAAACGCACCATCTGGCACCTTGAGCGATACATCATCAAGCAACCGCTGCTGCGTGCCCGGCGCCAGCCGAACCAGATTGCAGACCTCAATACTCACGCCTTTTTCTCCTGCAACCGTGCAATCCAGTCCGGGGCCGACCTGAGCAGCACAGCACTCATGGCCATAAGTGCGAGCAGGGCCGCCATGGTAAAGGCCGCTACCGACTGGTAGCCATTGTACAGATTTTCAATATGCAACGGCATGGTCTCCGTCTCGCCCGGAATATGGCCCGACACAACGGACACAGCCCCGAACTCGCCCAACGCACGCGCCGTGGTCAGCAAAACACCAGAGAGCAGAGCCCCACGCACACCCGGCAGGGTTACATGCCACAGAACCTGCAAGAACCCCGCCCCCGCCAGCACGGCAGCTTCCTCCGCATCACGGCCCTGCACCTCCATGACCGGCATGACAGTCCGCACGACATAGGGCAGGGTCACAAACAGGGTGGCCAGAATAATACCCGGCACGGCAAAGGCGATGTGGATGTTCCACCGCTCCAGCAACGGCCCGAACCACCCCTGCGCGCCAAACAGCAACAGCCAGACAAGCCCCGAGACAACGGGCGAAATGCTCAGGGGCAGTTCCACCAGAATTTGCAGGAACTGCCGCCCCGGAAAGCGGAATTTGACCAGGACCCACGCGGCCAGAATACCAAAAACGGTATTCAGCGTGACAGCCACAGCACTCACCCGCAACGTCAGCCAGATTGCCGACTGCGCATCGGGGTCCGACAGGGTGGCAAGGGATGCTGCCAGCCCGTCCTTGAGCGCTTCTGTCAACACCAGTGCGGGAGGGGTGACCAGAACGACAAGAATGAAAAGCCAGCTCGCACCCCATACGACATAACGGGTCATACCGGTTCACTCCACAACGCAAACCGACGGCGAAACCCACCGATAAGGGCAAGCGAAACCAGTGAGACACACAGCAGCACCAGGGCAATGGCGGTCGCACCCGGGTAATCAAACTCCTGCAGCCTGACCACAATCAGCAGCGGTGCGATTTCACTTTTAAACGGCTGGTTGCCCGCAATGAAAATAACGGACCCATATTCCCCGATGCCGCGGGCAAACGCCAGACCAAACCCCGTTATGAGCGCTGGCAGAATGGGGGCGGCAATAATCCGCACAAAAATCTGCCACGGCCTTGCCCCCAGCAGGTGGGCCGCCTCTTCAAGTTCCTGCGGCAGATTACGCAAAACCGGCTCCACCGCGCGCACCACAAATGGCAGACCCACAAACATGAGGGCCAGCACAATCCCCCCTTTGTTGTAGGAAACACTGACCCCGAACTCCGCCAGCAAAGAGCCCAGCCATCCATGTGGCCCATAAAGTGTCGCCAGCGTAATGCCCGAAACCGCCGTAGGCAGGGCAAGGGGCAGGTCGATCAGCGCGTCCGCCAGACGGTGGCCCGGCAGGCTGCCGCGCGCCAGCGCCCACGCCAGCAGCAATCCGCAAGGAATATTGCACGCAGCAGCAATTGCCGCGCAGGAAAAGCTGGTCCACAGGGCGGCCAGCATACGGCTGTCATGCAGGGCCGACACCATGGCGCCAGGGCCACCCTGCCACGGATAAACCAGCAAGGTGGACAGCGGCAGGATAATGAAAAAGCCCGTCCACCCCAACGTGAGCGTTAACGACAGCCTGTAACCGGGCAGGGCGGAGCCACCGGCTTTAAAAAAAGCAAGACGTGACAGTGTCATGACACAGCGCTCATATATCTGCCTGCCCATCTGGCCAAAAATCCAGCATACAGGCGATCAACGTGATCTGAAAAGTGGCCGCCAGGGGCTTTATCCCGTGGTGGCCACGTTTTCAGTCGTGTCAGGACCGCAGGCGGGCGTTACCACCTGCGCGCACATTGCCCTCCACAAAGGAGACAAGCTGCGAGACAGCCTTTTCCACGCTCCCATTGCCGGTTTCAACACGCAAGGCAGGAGCCTGTGGCGCTTCGTAGGGGGCGTCAATCCCCGTAAAACCGCTGATTTTACCCGCGCGCGCCGCTGCATACAGGCCCTTGGGGTCACGCTGTTCGCAGGTGCCCAGATCGGCATTCACAAACACTTCCTCAAACCCTTCACCAATGATCTGGCGAGCCAGTTCGCGGTCCGAACGGAGCGGAGAAATCAGGGCGACCAGCACAACCTGCCCCGCATCGCGCAGAATACGGGCCACTTCGGCCGCACGCCGCACGTTCTCGGTCCGGTCGGCCTCGGTAAAGCCAAGGTCCTTGCACAGGCCTGCCCGCAGGGTGTCTCCATCCAGCACATTCACGTCCACACCCGCACCAAACAGGGCGTTTTCCGCTGCGCGCGCCAACGTGCTTTTGCCAGCACCCGAAAGCCCGGTCAGCCAGAACACGCTGCCCTTGTGCCCTTTAACGCGCTGGCGGTCCTGCGCGGTCACAACGCTGGCGCTGGGGTGAATAGCCTTGTCACCCACAGCAATTTCAGCCGGGCCAATAAGCGGCGCGCCCCCAACAATGCGCTGCTGCAGGTCAACCAGAACACCACGACCATCCGGCGTGCCCGGCGCAAATGCGTCGAACTGGATATTTTCCGCCGCAGACAGCGTAATTTCCGCAAAGCCTTCGGGGGGCACTTCCGTGCCTGCATACATGGTCAGGTCGTCCAGGTTAACAACGGACTCAATGCTGGTGACCGTTACCGCATGTTCGGCCGTGGCCAGGCGCAGGCGAAAGCTCTCACCCACACGCAGGGGCTCCTGGCGCAGCCAGAACAGGCGTGCGCGCACGCGCGATGCCTGCGTGGGCGGTGTCGCCACATGATGCAGCAGGTCACCCCGGTCGGGAATAACATCGGGTTCAAGTGTGACCGCAATGGACTGACCCGCTGTGGCGCTGACATGCGGAGCCGTATGCCAGCTTTCAATCGAGGCAATGCGGGCAGGGGTTTTCTGGGTGCCGATTACAACCGTATCACCCACACGGACCCGGCCACGCTCAATACGACCTGCTACGTAACGCTTGTCCCCAAACCGGTACACGTCCTGCACGGGAAAGCGCAGGGCCAGTTCCGAGCGGGAAGCCGGGGTTGGCACCCGGGCCAGGGCCTCGGTCAAAGTGGGGCCTTTATACCACGCCATGCGATCAGACCGGCTGGCAATATTGTCCCCATCACGCGCGGAGGCGGGCACAAAATAGGCGGCTTCCAGCCCAAGCTTGCCCAGAAGCTCGTTAACGGAAACTTCAACCGCCTCGATCTTGGCCTGATCGAAATCCAGCAGGTCGACCTTGTTGAGCAGCACGATAACGTGCCTGATCCCGATCAGGTGCAGCAGCATGGCGTGGCGGCGGGTCTGCTCGCGCGCACCTTCCACCGCGTCCACCACCAGCACGGCGGCTTCGGCGTCAGCCGCACCCGTGATCATGTTGCGCAGGAACTGGCGGTGGCCCGGCGCATCCACAATAACGTATTCGCGCGTGCCCAGCCTGAAGGGAATACGCGTGGAATCAACCGTAACCCCCTGATCGCGCTCGATCTGCAGGGAGTCCAGCAGAAAGCTCCATTCGATCTTCAGGCCACGCTTTTTGGATGATTCAATAATCTGGGCGACCTTGCCGTCCTGCAGGTTGTCCGTGTCATGCAAAAGACGCCCGATAAGCGTGGATTTACCATGATCAACATGCCCCACGATAACAATCGGTGTCGCGGCATCCTGAGAGGAAGAAATCGTATCACTCATTTTCGTTTTTTCCGATCCACGCTCTATCAGAGATAACCAGCCACACGCAGGCGTTCAAAGGCATCCTCGGATTCATGATCCATGGCCCGGCCCGAACGTTCAGACGTTTTGGTTGTTTCGAGTTCCGCAATCACTTCCGCCAGGGTAGAGGCGTTGCTTTCCACGGGGGAGGTAATGTCCGCATCCCCCAAGGAGCGGTAACGCTTGCCGTTTTTGGCAAAATACAGGTCAACCAGCGGAATACCTTCACGCTCGATGTAGCGCCAGATATCAATCTCACGCCATGACAGGAGCGGATGGACACGAATATGCATGCCCTCCTCGTGCGGGGTTGCGTACTGGTCCCAGAATTCGGGCGGCTGGTTGCGGATGTCCCATTTGTGGCTGGCGCCGCGCGGACTGAATACACGCTCCGTGGCGCGCGTGCCCGGCGCGGCACGCCGGATACCGGCAAAAACACCCTGCAATTTGGGCTTTTCAATCATGGCGGCACGGCCCGCGGTCTTCCGCGCGGCGGAACGGGCGGCAGGGGGGAGGGAGGGGTCCATTTCCTCTACCGGCGGGCAGTCGCCCAGCAGCAGGTCCAGTTCCCATTTTTTGGTGTATTCATCCCGGAACTGATACATTTCAGGGAATTTTTTCCCCGTATCCACATGCATGACAGGGAAGGGGACGCGCCCGAGGAACGCCTTTTTGGCCAGCCAGACCATGACATTGGAATCTTTCCCCAATGACCACAGCATGGCCAGCGGCTTCAGCTTACGATAAGCCTCCCGCAAAATAAAAACGCTCTGAGCTTCCAGTTGATCAAGATGATCCATGTTCCACGACCCTGTAGTTTTGACGGGTAAGGCTAATTCTTCAAGCACGGCACGGCAGGTTACCCCGCCACATGAATTCCGCACTCGGTTTTGTTCAGGCCGGACCAGCGGCCCGACCGGGCATCTTCCTGCCCATCCACCGGACGCGTGCATGGAGCACACCCGATGGACAAATACCCTTCCGCCACAAGCGGATGGGGCGGTAGCGCGCGGCGTTGCATTTCAGCCGCAATATCCTGGGCGCTCCAGAACGCCAGAGGGTTGATACGCAACTGGGCGTTATCACGCTCCTCCACAATGCCCATGGTGGCGCGGGTTACGGCCTGCCCACGCTTGCGGCCCGTCACCAGTGCCGCATACGGCAAGGATGCCACGCGTAACGGCTCCACCTTGCGCAGGGCGCAGCAGGCATCGGGGTCAAACGCCCAGAGTTCTCCCGTGGGGTCCCGCTCACTGATCTGCCGGGGGGCTGGGCCTATGTCTTCCACATGCGTCAAACCCAGCGTATTGGCCAGGTCGCGGCGGTATGCGAGGGTCTGGGGGAAGTGCATGCCCGTATTCAGGAACAGAACCTTTATGCCGGGGTCCGCTTCCGCCACAAAGGCGAGCAGCAGGGCGGATTCCGCGCCAAAAGAGGACATAACCGCCAGCTTTTCGCCGAACAGTTCATGCGCCTTGCGCAGCAGCGGAACCGGGTTATCCTGTACCGTATTCAACTGCCTGATAACAACTGCATTGTCAGAAGACAAAATATCCACAACCCACCACAGTGAATGACAGAACCTTATTTAACGACCCCTTATAGATATATTCGGGGGATAACAACATATAAAAATAGACAATCCTACCCAGCGCACCCCACATTACACTATTTTATTATGTGCATTGATTGCGCTGCCAGAATATCCAGTCTGATAAAGATGGGGAGGCAAGGCAGACACCTCGTTCTCTTCTGGAAGCATGGCCATAATCAGGCTTCAGGCCACGCGGCCCATACAGCCCGCCCGAACGAACCGGGCACCTGTTTGTGGCTCACACACCACCTGATCTGGCCATATCCGCATGCATAGCCGCTTTGTATGAATCTTGTATGAATTGAGCCAGCCAATATCAGCGGCATCCATTTTTGTTGGCATAATATATCTTATGCGATAATTGGCTGTGAGCGGCGGATTGAAATGTCCATGTCTAGCCGAATAGAAGTGCCCTCCCTGCCAGCTTTAACGTTAATTTTCCCGCGTCACGGTTATGCGGTTTGGGAGACCGGAAAGTAGTCGGGCACAGGCTCCGGCGCTCATTCGCACGCATTATTCCTCATATGGCCCTACTCTGGCCTCTGAAAAACCGCTGGAGCGTCATGGGCTGATCATCCCCCATGAGACCTCACATGACTGGATGCACGATGACGGGCTATGGCTCACACGCTCCCTGCCCTACCGCGCATAAAGACTATAGCCAGAGAGGCGATTATGTACGCTCTGGGATAAAGCCTGACCGCAAACTGGGATCGCCTTATCGGAAAGCTCCCTCGCAATGCATATCCCTTCTCAGTCAACTTTGGGGGGGGGAGAGCAGGATGACTGCTTTTGGATGAAAGCGTGCAAAAGCAGTCATTCATTAAATTCATATTTTTGGTCAAGCTTTCTGTAATGATTATAACAACATAATCATATTATTTGCATGTGCATTTATGTTGCATATAATTTAAGCCGTTACATTATTACTTTGGTGGAGGGTTTTCTTTTCGAAATTTAATAGCGTTCCGTTTAATAGATTGAACGAGAGTTGTTGACTTTAAATTGTCAGAATTTATATTATCTATTTCGACGATTGCTGAGCAAAGTCGTGATATAATCGAAACAACATCTTCATCATTGGATGAAATGAATTTTTCTATTTTAGCACAATCGGCCTCAATTTTTCTCGAGTTTAATGATATATTTTTTTCACCCAATAGATAATATTTTATAGCCATAATTATATGCCAGCGAAGTTTACCAAATTTGGCTTCAACACGACCATTACTGATCAACATTTTCATTCTATAGAGCGAAAATGCTGATACATAATATACTTCTTCATTGTATGATGGATTGAAAACAATATTAACAGAGTCTTTTGTTAACTTATTTGGATATCGACTGGCAATTTCAGGCTTATCTAGAAACATTGACGAAAAACATCGCGCGAGTTCTCTTATGTCAAATAATCTTACTGCCTTAACATTTTCATGAGAAGCATATTGGTTGGTTCTACGTTCAAAGTACAGGCGGTGATCGGCATCTTTTCCCCGGATGTTGAAATATTGTTCAATTTTCTTAGTTGTATTTATTGTAGAAAGAAATTGGTCTTCGTTCACTTTTGCTTGTCGATTAGTCGATTTAACTATATCGTCTACGACATTTTGGTCAGATGTTTCCACCACCTTCAACATAAGTGTTGTATCATCGTCAATCGAATTAGAATGTTCAAATAGTACGTTTGATGTCTGGCATCCATTCACAATTTGAAAATCTTTTATAAACAACTCCAATCCAGACATTCGAATATCTGGAGATATGAGAGTTATCCCGTTATTTAATATTCCAAAGCGAACTTGTTTACTTCTGTCATCCAAGGTGGAAGAAATCTCTGAGTTTATTTCTGCATCACTACCTAAAAAATCTCTCACGTTCTGATCGAAAACACTCTGCCTTAATTTCCCAGTTTCGTCTTTTAGGACATGATTTATAAAATCATTAGCCCTACAAGTTATAACGTAAGCTTCTGATATATTTGGAGCCTTTATAAAAGCCGCGCTACCAAGAATAGGAAGTATTGTTTCCGTCCCACCAGAAGTAGACTTCCAGAGTTGTATAAGACTATCTCTATTCAACAAAGTTACGTCTACTTTAGAGAATAGTCCAGTGTCAGATATCGATTTATTCATAGCATCTCTTGCTGCCAAAATCTCCTTTGCCGTGACTGGGGGCGCTGTCGTTGAAAAATAACAATCAGCAATCGGTTTTCCACCTTTTATTTTTCCAACATTTTTTAAAATTTCTTCAAAAATATGTTTTTGATTTTTCATGTATTCGCTATGAGGATACAAGCAATTTTCTGATAAAAAATCTAAAACAGCAGATTGGAAATTTGTTATTTCTGATTTATCCCATTTTTCTGAAGTCTTCGCTTGTGTAAAAATCACAAAAACTTCTATTTCTCGTTTCCGACCAGAAAAGGCATCATGCACTTCTTCTGGTGAAGAAACATACTCATCCCCAATAAAGATCATTACACCATCTATCCCAGGATCTTCACCATCATACCGCAAGGTATTGGGATCAATATTATTCAAACAAAATTTTCTAAAAACCGAAAAATTCAAAAAGGATTCAAAAATCCTATCTTCTGTCTCCATGATGGAATATTGCTCTGTAAAATCATTAAGATGACTTTTTACTATTCTATGCATAGATAATCTCTGTGACCAAGGTTAACGTGGAATGAGCTTTCCTTAAGATGACCGCTTCATACGAAAGCGTCTAGCCCAATAAACGACCGGAATGAGGCGTAAGCAGCCATGACTCTGTCTCAGAAACTCGTTAGAAGCAGATCAAGCGCCTAGGAAATTTCATCCTGATAAAGAAGACAAGGAAGTCACGATTTTCTTCAGATTACGGTCAGGCACGGCTGCCATAAACTGCGTCATCATCACGAACGAATGATCGTCTATTACAAAAACCGGATTTAGTCTCTTTGCGGGTTTGGGTGCCACTTTCTGTGCTAAAAGCGGCACCACGATGCAGGTGCCCAACGCGTTCAGCAGGTCTGCCGAGACATCCAAAACGCAACGCGCTCACCTCGCATGGTCAAAACGATACACATCAAAACAGGCCATTCAGAAGTTCCGATAATCTGCGAGAGGAAGGCCATTCCCCTCGATATACTGTCGGGATGCTTCAAGGGAAGAGCGGTTTTCTGCGAGCCATTGTTGAGCACGGATCGAAGCGATCGCAGACTTCAACCCCTGTTCGCATGCCTGCGATATGTTGAGATCAAGCGATTTGGCTTCTTCGAGTAACTGAACTGGTAACGTCACATTAGTGGGACGATGTGATGGGCTGGCGGAATGCAGGCTGCAGCCTGCAGACGAACCATAGCTTTAACTCCACGTCCTGGAAATCGAAGCTTAGCCTATACTAGCTTCCGATTTTCAGAATCTCCAGCAGTTCCTCTTGCGTCCGACATGGGGGCTAAAAGCAGATCATCTTCCTCCCACACGCCTGAGAGAAGGCGTTGCGCCGTGTGGTGAGGGCTGTCCACGTTGTTGCAGCATTACCACCATCCACGCAGGCGTGCTCCATGGCCCTGAAACCTGTTTACACAGGCCCGAACGACCTTCAGCCCACAAGTCGGGAGAATGTTGTGATGTCTATGTTCCCGCCTGATAAAAGAACTCCCACACGCCGCCCCTGCCATTGCGGTGCCGCGGCAAGTGCCGCCGCCGGCGCCAGGCAACCGGTTGGCTCAACAATAATTTTCATGCGTTCGGCCAGCAGGCGCATTGTTGCACACAAGGCCGCATCATCAACCGTTACAATGCCGCGGACATAGCGCTGCATGATTGCAAAGGTCATATCCCCCACACTTGTGGTCTGGGCTCCATCGGCAATTGTGCGGGGTGCGGCTATTTTTACAATGTGCCCGGCGGCCATGGACTGACGGGCATCATCCCCGGCCGTGGGTTCAACCCCCATGACCGCGCAGTCTGGCGCCACTTCCTGTGCGACGAGCGCGCAACCCGATACAAGACCACCACCCCCGACAGGCACGAACAGTGCATCCAGCGGCCCGGTTTCCTCCATGAGTTCCAGTGCCGCTGTCCCTTGCCCTGCTATAATATCCGGGTGATTGAAAGATGGCAGCAATGTCCCTCCCCGTTCGGCGACAAGGCGGGCTGCTATTTCCTCCCGGTCCTGGGAATAGCGGTCATACGTTATGACTTCCGCCCCGTAGCCCTGGGTTGCGGCAAGTTTCACGGCCGGAGCATCGGCTGGCATCACAATAACCGCGGGAATTCCGGCGTCACGTGCCGCACAGGCAATGGCCTGCGCATGGTTCCCGGACGAAAACGCCACAATCCCTTTGCTGCGCGTGGCTTCCGGTAACGCCAGAATCGCGTTGGTCGCCCCCCGGAACTTGAACGCACCAACCCGCTGGAAATTCTCGGCCTTGAAATACAGGTCCATACCGCTCAGCGTATTGAGATAGCGGGACCTCAGAACAGGTGTACGGTGGGCCTGCCCTTTTATTCTGGCAGAAGCCGCAACCACATCGCTGAACGTCGGCAGAACTGTCATATTTGGTTTTCCGGTTTTATCCACTGCGTTTTGCATGCGGGGTCGGTTGGAATAATGCGCTCAGCATACCATAAACATTACGCAGCCGTGATGCCCCCTGCCACATTTCTGGCGGTGGCCACAGCAGGGCGGCACCTGCGCCTTACGCCATGCAAACAGGCACCTGCCCGCCTGTTACAGGCCCAGTTCGCTCAGGCCCGGATGTGCATCCGGCCTGCGTCCGCCTGACCAGTGGAACAGGCGGTCGGCGCTGGCAATGGGCAGGTCGTTAATCGACGCATGCCGCCGCTGCATAAGCCCGGCGGCATCAAATTCCCAGTTTTCGTTGCCATAGGACCGGAACCACTGCCCCGCCGCATTGTGCCACTCATAGGCAAAACGCACGGCAATGCGGTTTTCCGCGAACGCCCAGACCTCCTTGATCAGCCTGTAGTCCTGCTCCTGCGCCCATTTCCGGGTCAGGAACGCAACGATTTCCTCGCGTCCGTGCACAAAGTCAGTCCTGTTCCGCCATAGGCTCTGTGGCGTGTAGGCCAGCGCAACACGCGCGGGGTCTTGAGAATTCCATGCATCCTCGGCCATGCGGGTTTTCTGCATGGCCGTGACGGCGTCAAATGGCGGGAAAGGCGGACGGGACATAAAAAACTCCTACCCTTGCGGGTCAGTTACCCTGCCGGGGATTGTCCTGCCGGAACAGCGCCCATTCCTCAATCACGCGGCCATCTGGCAGATGGCAATAACCGACCTGCCCTTTGTCCGTTGTTTCCATCTTCAGCTCCCCACCCTTTTTCACACAGTAGAGCGAGGCAGGGTTAGGCATGCGCAAAAGCCCAACGCCACGACCCGAGCGTTCCTGGGGGTGATGCTCACATGCCGCGAGCGAGCCAACCACACCCATGGCCAGCACCAGCCCCAAAACCGATTTCTTTTTTGTCATCATACCCACCTTGGTCTTTTTACGTTCAGGTTTAGCATGGCGCCAGTATGCGAACACTTTGCCCCGGTTGTGAAGGCGCTGCGTGTAAACGGCACTCCTTTGCGCATCCGCTAAAAACTGGCTTTGACAGTTCAAACACGATATGCTGGATCGTACTTTCCCTTTAGCATATCTGGTCCGGTTGATATTCCATGCCTGATGGTTCGCCCTCTTTTTCCCGCCCTGCCTCTTCATCCGTGGACATCCGCCATGACTGGAGTACCGCCGAAGTGCAGGCGTTGCTTGACCTTCCGTTCCCGGAACTGATGTTTCAGGCGCAAGCAATTCACCGCGCGACATTTGATCCAACCGAAATGCAGATTTCCACCCTCCTGTCGATCAAGACGGGCGGCTGCCCCGAGGATTGCGCCTACTGCCCCCAGAGCGTCGTGCACGAGGACAGCGTAAAGGCCGAAAAACTCATGGCGATCGAAGCCGTGCTGACCGAGGCCAAGAAGGCCAAGGCCGCGGGGGCCAGCCGTTTTTGCATGGGGGCCGCCTGGCGCAGCCCCAAAGAACGGGACATGGAAACCGTTTGCGCCATGATTGAAGGCGTCAAGGAACTGGGGATGGAAACCTGCGTAACCCTTGGGATGCTCGATGATAGCCAGGCCCACAGGCTGAAGCAGGCCGGTCTGGACTACTACAACCACAACATCGACACCTCCCCCGAATATTATGGCCAGATCGTCACCACCCGTACGTATCAGGAACGGCTGGACACGCTCTCCAACGTGCGGGACGCGGGGATCAATGTCTGCTGCGGCGGCATTGTTGGCATGGGCGAAAACGAAGCCGACCGCGCGGGGCTGATTACCACGCTGGCCAACATGCCCGCCCACCCGGAGAGTGTTCCCATCAACCTGCTTGTGCGCGTGGAAGGCACCCCCCTTGCCCATGCTGATGAAGTCCGCCCGCTGGACTTTGTGCGCATGATCGCCGCAGCCCGCATTACCATGCCAAAAAGCCGCGTCCGCCTTGCCGCAGGCCGTGAAAACATGAATGACGAAACACAGACCCTGTGCTTTCTGGCGGGTGCGAACTCCATTTTCTATGGCGAGCGGCTGCTGACCACCCCCAACCCACAGGCCCAGCGCGACCGGGTCCTGCTGGATAGTCTGGGCATGCACACGACCGGGATCGGCCTGTAAGACTTTAGATGGTTTACTCGGTCAAAGAAATTTTTCTCACCTTGCAGGGCGAAGGTGGGCAGGCAGGACGCGTTGCCGTGTTCTGCCGCTTTACCGGCTGCAACCTCTGGTCTGGCCGGGAAGAGGACAGGGCACAGGCGATCTGCCAGTTTTGCGATACCGACTTTATTGGCACGAATGGCATCAACGGGGGGCGTTTCCACAGTGCGGGGGAACTGGCCGAGCGTATAGCCGGGTTCTGGCCAGCCTCGGCACCTGCGCTCCCACCCCGCCGCCTGGTGGTTTTTACAGGTGGGGAACCCCTGCTCCAGCTTGATGCACCGTTAATTGCCGCCATGCATGAAAGAGGTTTTTTTATTGCGGTGGAAAGCAACGGCACCATTCCTGCCCCCCAGGGCATAGACTGGCTGTGCATCAGCCCCAAGGCCGGAGCCCCACTTGTGCAGACCAGCGGGACCGAGCTTAAACTGGTTTACCCGCAGGCCGGGCTGGACCCGGCTGATGTGGCAGGGCTGGATTTTTCACATTTCTGGCTCCAGCCCATGGACGGGCCTGAGCAGGCGGCCAACACACAGGCGGCCATTGCCTACTGCCTGCAAACCCCTCAATGGGCGCTGTCCCTGCAAACACACAAGCTGACGGGAATACCCTGAGCATGCCCCTGTCCTCCAAGGAACAGACCGAATCCGCCCTTGTGCTTTTTTCCGGCGGGCAGGATTCCGCAACATGCCTGGCATGGGCCCTGTCCCGCTTTGGGCATGTGGAAACCGTCGGGTTTGACTATGGCCAACGCCACGCCATTGAACTGGAATGTCGTCAGGGCATACGGGACGGGCTGGCAGCCCAGAACCCGGAATGGAAAAAACGGCTGGGACCGGACCATACCCTGCCGCTCCATGCCCTGAACGATATTTCTGACACGGCCCTGACGCGGGATGCCGAAATTGCCATAACCCGGAGTGGCCTGCCCAATACGTTTGTGCCCGGCCGCAACCTGATTTTTCTAACCTTTTCCGCAGCCCTCGCGGCCCGCAGGAGCATGCGCCACATTGTAACGGGCGTGTGCGAAACAGATTATTCCGGCTACCCCGACTGTCGGGACGACACCATAAAGGCCCTGCAGGTGGCCCTTAACCTGGGCATGGACAGCCGTTACGTGCTGCACACGCCCCTGATGTGGCTCAACAAGGCCGAAACATGGGTCATGGCGGAAGAGCTGGGGGGAGAACCCCTTGTGACCCTCATCAACCATGAGAGCCATACGTGCTACATGGGGGAGCGTAACCAGCGCCATGCATGGGGGCATGGCTGCGGCACCTGCCCCGCCTGCCAACTCCGCCGCGCAGGGTGGGAAGCCTACAAAGCAGAAGGCCAACATGCCTGACCTTGTTTTTACGCGCCGTTTTTCCATGGGCCACCGCCTTATTCACGGTGCCAGCGAAAGCTGCGCCCTGCCCCATGGACACAACGAATTTGTAACCGTGCGACTCAAGTCCACCCGCCCTACAAGGCTGGACGGATGCGCGAACATGCCGGTTTCTTTTCAAAAGGCAAAGCAGACCTGGCACCGTTTTGTGGACGAACACCTGGACCACGCACTCCAGCTAGCCGGGGACGACCCGCTTCTGGCATGGTTTAAAACGCATGAACCCACACGCGCCAAGCGCATTGTGGTCACACCAGGCGACCCGACAACCGAACTGATGACCTGCCTGCTCATGGCCAAGGTCAACGCCTTCCTGCTGGCCGAAGGCGGGGTCCTGCGCTGCTCCGAACTGAGCATTGAGGAAACACCCACCAATACGGTCAGTTTTGATGGCGACCCGCTGGACTTTATTCCCCAAGGCCCCACAGGGCAGGCATGCTGGTGGAACCGGGCGGATATGAGTATTGCCGACTAGGCTCCAATACTAAGGCCTAGCCCCCCGCATGACCGGAATATGACCGGAATACGGGGGGGGGAGGCCTGCCAAATTACTGGGCCAGCCCCAGCACCTGCGTTGTTTTGTCAAAAATTTCTGTGCACATGTCGGGATGACGGGCCAGCTTCTGCCCAAATGATGGAATAATCTGCCTAAGCTTGTCCTCCCATTCCGCCATCTTGGCGGGGAAGCACTTTTGCAGAACATTCAGCATGATGGGCGCTGCGGTAGACGCACCGGGTGATGCACCCAGCAGGGCCGCGACAGACCCGTCCTCACTGGCGATAACTTCCGTACCGAACTGTAGAACACCGCCTTTTTCGGCATCCTTTTTAATAATCTGCACGCGCTGGCCTGCCACAACCAGTTCCCAGTCCTTTGCCTGCGCGTTGGGAATGAAGTCCTGCAAGGCCTTAATCCGCGCACCTTGCGTCTGCATGACCTGTTCGATCAGGTATTTGGTCAAGGCCCAGTTATCACGCGCAACGGCCAGCATGGGACCAATATTATCCGCCCGGACCGAAAGCGGCAGGTCCATGAGGGACCCCTGCTTCAAAAAGCGTGTGGAAAAACCGGCATATGGGCCAAACAGCAGCGCGGGATTACCATCAATCATACGCGTATCAAGATGCGGCACGGACATGGGGGGAGCCCCCACGGACGCCTTGCCATAAATCTTGGCATGGTGCTGTGCAATCAGGTCAGGATTGGTGCAACGCAGGAACTGCCCGCTAACAGGAAAACCGCCAACCCCCCGTGCTTCGGGTATGCCTGCTTTTTGCAACAGGGAAAGAGCGCCCCCGCCACTGCCGATAAAGACAAACCGGGCATTGACCTCGCGCTGGGTGTTCTGCCGCAGGTCGCGGATTTTCAGCTTCCAGCCGTCACTGCCATTTCTGGTAATGTCACTCACCTCATGCTGGGTATGCAGCGTGCAGGCGGGGGTGCTGGCAAGGTAGGTGAACAGCAGGCGGGTCAGCGCGCCAAAATTCACATCCGTCCCCTTGAGGCTGCGGGTCAGGGCCAGCTTCTGCCCGGCGGGGCGGTCACGCATGATCAACGGCGCCCACTGGGTAATCTGGGCTGTATCTTCCGTATATTCCATGCCCGAGAACAACGGATTCTGGGAGAGTGCCTCATAACGCTTGCGCAGGAACGCAACATTATCCTCACCCCAGACAAAGCTCATGTGGGGGACAGGCGTTAAAAAGCTTTTGGCCGAGACAATGATCTGGTTTTCCACCAGATAGGACCAGAACTGGCGCGAAATCTGGAACTGCTCGTTCACGCCTACGGCCTTGGTAATATCCACCGTGCCATCGGCCCCCTGCGGGGTATAATTCAGCTCGCACAGGGCGGAGTGCCCGGTGCCCGCATTATTCCACGCATTGGAGCTTTCTTCCGCAACACTGCCCAGACGCTCAAAAATGCTAATGCTCCATTCCGGCTGGAGCTGGCGCAGAAATGTCCCAAGCGTGGCACTCATGACGCCGCCACCAATCAGGACAACATCAACGGAAGAAGCGGTATCGGTCGTGGTGGAACTCATCATGGTCTCCGCGTTGTCAGCCTCGCCCGCCGCCGCGTCTGCGCATGGAAACGGGGCCAATAGATATAAGCCGGAATGCCCCTACTCCTTCCTGCTTGCAAGGCTTTCCAGAGCGTTCACGACCGTATTGTTGGCGCAGTATAGGCACAGTCAGGCCAAAACACCTTTTCATCTCTGCGAGAGCGGTGCGCCCTGGACGAACTTTTTCCCACCCCGCCACGTTCCGTTACAGACGATGCCCGACCAGGAGTTGGGCGAACGATGCAGGGACAAAACCAGCATGAGCAGCATTATCAAGCATGGCAGCGCACATTGGGAAGGTCCCATAAAAACAGGCAAAGGCACTGTTTCCACCCAAAGTGGCGCACTGGACCAGCAGCCCTATGGCTTTAACACACGCTTTGAGGGCCAGCCCGGCACCAACCCTGAGGAACTTCTGGGGGCGGCTCACGCGGCCTGTTTTTCCATGGCCCTGTCCTTGATTTTGGGAGATGCGGGGCTGACCGCCACAACCATTGACACACAGGCCGATGTCAGCCTGAGCAAAACGGAAGCCGGGTTTACAATTACGTCTATCGCCCTGACCCTGAAGGCCAGAATACCCGACACCACACAACAGCAATTTCTGGCTCTGGCCAACAAGGCCAAGGAGGGCTGCCCTGTTTCCAGGCTGTTCAGAGCCCCCATTACGCTGGATGCAACCCTGCTCGGGTAGGTTCAGCCCCCGACCTGCGCGCGGTGGCGGAGCAGATGGTCCGCCAGCACGCAGGCCATCATGGCTTCTCCAACCGGCACGGCCCGAATACCCACACACGGGTCATGCCGCCCCTTGGTCACGACCTGTGTTTCCACGCCCTCTTTGGTAATGGAGGGGACTGGGGTCAGCATGGAACTGGTTGGCTTGACAGCAAAGCGGGCCACCACGGGCTGCCCGCTGGAAATGCCACCCAACACGCCCCCGGCATGGTTGGAACCAAATTCCAGTGCGCCATTGCGCATGAACAGGGCATCTGCATTTTCTGGCCCACTCAGGGAAGCGGAAGCAAAGCCATCGCCAATTTCCACCCCTTTAACGGCGTTAATGCTCATGAAGGCCGCGGCAATATCCGCATCAAGCTTGCCGTAGATGGGCGCACCCAAACCTGCGGGCACACCCTCGGCCACAATCTCGATCACTGCGCCAATGGATGAGCCATCCTTGCGGATACCCGCCAGATATTCCGCCCAGTCCTCCACCACACCGGCATCGGGGGCAAAGAAGGGATTACGCTCCACCTCGGCCCAGTCCCAGCGGGTCCGGTCAATATCCCTGGGGCCAAGCTGGACAAGGGCGCCACGCACGCGCACGCCACTCCCCAGCACCTTGCGTGCAACCGCACCCGCGGCAACACGGCAGGCCGTCTCCCGCGCGGAGGAGCGGCCACCACCGCGATAATCGCGAATACCGTATTTCAGGTCGTAAACAAGGTCAGCATGGCCGGGGCGGTACGTCTGGGCAATATCCCCATAGTCGCGCGAACGCTGGTCCGTGTTCTCGATCATCAGGGAGATGGGGGTGCCGGTCGTCTGCCCCTCGAACACACCGGACAGGATACGAACCTGGTCAGGCTCCTGCCGCTGCGTTGTAAAGGCCGACTGGCCCGGACGCCTGCGGTCAAGAAAAGGCTGGATGTCAGCCTCGCTCAACGCAATGCGCGGCGGACAGCCGTCAATAACACAGCCAATCGCGGGGCCATGGCTTTCGCCCCACGTTGTAACCCGGAACATATGCCCGAAAGTATTGTAGGACACGGCGGTGCTTAGTCTCCGGCAACAGAAATATCGGGAGCAGTCGGGTTTTTCATGCCGACCATATGGTAGCCGCAGTCAACATGGTGCACTTCGCCCGTCACACCCGATGACAGGTCAGAGAGCATGTATAGCCCTGCCCCACCCACTTCTTCCAGCATGACATTGCGCTCAAGCGGTGCATTGTACTGGTTCCACTTCAAAATGTAGCGGAAGTCGCCAATGCCACTGGCGGCCAGCGTCTTAACCGGCCCGGCGGAGACCGCGTTCACCCGAATACCCTCCGAGCCCAGGTCTGCGGCCATGTAGCGCACGGAGGCCTCAAGGGCCGCCTTGGCCACCCCCATGACGTTGTAATGGGGCATGACGCGCTCTGCACCCAGGTAGCTGAGTGTGAGCAGCGAGCCGCCATTCTTCATCAGCCCTGCGGCACGGCGGGCAACAGCCGTGAAGGAATAGCACGAAATATCCAGCGCGGTCAGGAACGCATCACGCGGGGTGTCCACGTAGCGCCCGCGCAGGAACTGCTTGTCGGCCCAGCCAATGGCGTGAACAACAAAGTCCAGTTCGCCCCACTCGCGTTCGATCGTGGCGAATGTTTCGTCTATGGCGGCGTCATCGGTTACGTCGCACGGCAGAACCAGCCGGGCGCCAACACTTTCCGCCAGAGGCTGCACGCGCTTGCCCAACGCCTCGCCCTGATAGGTAAATGCCAGTTCGCCCCCCTGCGCGGCCACTGCGGATGCAATGCCCCATGCGAGAGAACGGTCATTGGCAACACCCATCACCAGACCTTTTTTGCCCTTCATCAGCGTACCTTTTGCGGGCAGCTCGGCGTTGGGAGAAGACATGTGGGAACCTCAACCTACTTGTTTCGGAAAAAATTCTGGGTTTTCTGTAGGCGTGGTCGCATACACCGGCGCGTGAAACAAGTCCAAAGACGCATGGACACGCTTTAAACTCGTATCCGGCAGGAGTATGGAATCACACAGGAAAGCGAGCAGCGCCCCTTTCCATGACATTTAGAGCAAGAGTCCGAACCATGCCGGAAACAGACCCAGCCGCCCCGACCGTCCCCTTTACGGATCACCCTCTGATCGACCTGCAGGCAGACCCGTTCACCCTCTTTGATGCATGGATGCGCGACGCCGAAAAAACGGAACCCTGTGACCCCAACGCCATGGTACTGGCCACCGCCACGGCGGAAGGCCGACCCTCCGCGCGGATAGTCCTGCTCAAGGGACACGACCGCCGGGGTTTTGTTTTTTATACCAACATGTTCAGCCGCAAAGGCCGGGAACTGGCGGCCAATCCGTGTGCCGCCCTGCTGTTCCACTGGAAAAGCCTGCGCCGCCAGATTCGAATCGAAGGGGACATATCCCCGGTCTCCAACGAGGAGGCCGATGCCTATTTTGCGAGTCGGAGCCGTATGTCCCGCCTCGGGGCCATTGCCTCCAGCCAGTCCCGCCCTCTGGCCGACCGCGATATTTTTGAAAAACGCCTCAAGGACGCGGAAAAAGAATTTGGGACCGGCCCCATCCCCCGCCCCGAAAACTGGACCGGCTACCGCGTCTGCCCGCAGCATTTTGAATTCTGGCAGGAACGCCCCTACCGCCTGCATGACAGGGCCATATGGGAGCAGCACGGGAACGGATGGGACGTCACCCGGTTATACCCGTAAACCATTGCCGTATTTTTCACCCTTCACGCGCGCCCACACGTTCTGCGGGCACAAACCCGACACAGGAGCGATACGATGAAAGACGTCCGCAAAATTCTGCTACCCCTCCCCAGCACGTCCAATGCCGAGGCCGCTCTGGCGCGGGGTGGCATTTTTGCGCGCCGCTTTGGCGCCCATCTTGCCGTGCTGCACGTTCGCCCCGATGGGCGCGACATTGCCCCACTGGCAGGCGAAGGCATGTCTGGCGCCATGGTGGAAGACCTTATGCGCTCGGCCGACCACGAGGGCGCACGCCATGCCCATGATGTGCACACCCTGTTTGAGCGCTACACGGCCACCCAGCCTGACATCAAGGTTGTGCCCCTGCACAGCGCCTACCCCGAGGATGCGCCAAGCATCAGCTTTACCGTGGCCCGTGGCGCGGAAAGCGAGATTGTGCCCGCCCAGGCGCGCCTGTCGGACTTTACTCTGGTGCCCCACCCCGATTCCGGGGATGAGGTTTCCTCCTCCGAAACGCTGCACGCGGTTCTGTTCGATAGTGGCCGCCCCGTCGTCATGGCGCCACGCACCGCCCCCTTGGGACTTATCCGGCGCGTGTGTATTGGCTGGAACGGCACGGCTGAATCCTCATCCGCCCTGCGTGGAGCACTCGCCTGGGCGCAAACCGCCGAGGCCGTGCGGGTCCTGCACTGCGGCGACTACCAGCGCCGTGGACCCAGCGCCAAAGACGTGGTGGAATATCTGGCCGCTCACCGCATCAAGGCCGATGCGGTCGAGTTCCAGCCGGTTGAAAGGGATGTGGGCAAAGGCCTGCTGGCCGCCTGCCGGGACTTTGAGGCCGACATGCTGGCCATGGGCGCGTATTCGCACTCCCGCCTGCGCCAGCTTATTCTGGGTGGCGTTACGCGGCATGTGCTGGAATCCGCCAGCATTACCGTTCTGATGAGCCGCTGAGCACCCTATTGCCGCAAGGACACCCCGCCCCCTTCACCTGGCGCGGGGTGGGTCCGGGAGTTCAAAACTCATGCCGTCCCATGCCGCCTCAACACCGGGGGGAAGGTTCTGGCGCATCCACTCCCAGTCCATATCCGCGCCCATGTGGGTCAGAATAAGGCGCTGTGGCTGAATAAGAGCCTTCCACTCCAGAACCCGCTCAAGCCATGCATGCGCACCGTGAGGCGTTTTTTGAAAACAGTCCACCATCCATGTGTGGACCCCGTGCAGGCACGCAACGGAATCCTCGGGCAGCTCCACCACGTCCGTGCTGTAGGCGAATGTGCCACAACGCATACCCGTGGAGGTTACATAACCGTGGTTCTGTTCGAACAGGGTAAACGCGTACCCACCAATGGTCTGCGCCTGCCCCAGTGTAACAGGGTGCACATCCAGTGCCGCCCGGAAAAAATGCGGTGACGTACTGGGCTTGAACACATAGGCGAACCGTTCTTGCAGTTCTCCCAGCGTCTGGGCCGTGCCATAGGCGTTGATAACCTTGCCAATCTGGCGGTTAATGCCCCGCAGTTCATCAATACCGGCAACATGGTCGGCGTGTGTATGGGTGTAAATCACGTTCTCAAACGCGCCAATGCCCTGTGCGAGCAACTGGGCGCGCAGGTCCGGCCCTGTGTCGACCAGAACGCCACAGCCATCCCCCATGCGCAAAAAAATGGATGCGCGGCTACGCCGGTTCCGGGGTTCATGCGGATCGCACGCCCCCCACTGGCCACGCCCGTCCGCCCCACCAAGTGCTGGCACGCCAGATGACCCCCCACACCCAAGCACACTCACCTTCATGTCCGGCACTCTCCCGCTTTAGCGAACCTTGCGGAACAACCGCTGAAAATTTTGTGTCGTGTGCTCGGCAAATGTCGCCACGTCCAGGCCACGTTCGCGCGCAAGGCGGCCTGCCGTATGCGCCACAAATGCAGGCTGGTTACGCTTGCCGCGCTGGGGCACCGGAGCCAGATAGGGGGCATCGGTTTCCACCAGAATACGCTCTATGGGCAACTCACGCGCAACGCTGCGGATTTCCTCACATTTGGGAAATGTCGCAATGCCTGAAAAACTGACATATCCGCCAAGAGCCACCACCCGCCTGGCCAGTTCGGGGCCAGAGGCAAAGCAGTGCAGCAGAATGGGGAAGCCACCTTTGGCGGTTTCATCCTCCAAAATGGCGGCTACGTCCGCATCCGCCTGCCGCGCGTGGATGATAACGGGAATATCCAGTTCACGAGCAGCCTGGATGTGCCTGCGAAAACTCTCCTGCTGGAGTGGACGCACCTTTTCCTGCCCATGAAAATAGTCCAGCCCGGTCTCCCCTATGCCAATCACTTCCGGAGTGTCCGCCAGCGCCACAATATCCTGCAACAAGGGAACCGGGGTTTCCTCCACATGGTCGGGGTGGGTACCGACCGTGCACCATACCCGCATGTCCGGGCGACTAAAGCTCGCCAGACGCTTTTGTTCCCCGGCATGGGACAGGCGCGTGCCAATGGTCACCATTCCGCTCAGCCCCGCCTCTTTGGCGGTATTGAGCAGGACGGGAAGTTCCTCATCCGAAAAATGGTCAAGGTGGCAATGGGAGTCGATCAGTCCGGGCATGGTTACATCAGTCATGACGGCTCCGGTTCAACATAACGGGGGAAAATACCCTGTGGCGCGGGCAGTTGCCGCCCTCCGGGCAAGGGGGTCTCCAGAGCGGCGAATGTCCGCTCATCTTCCGCCACGCCAAGCTGGTCAAGCATGCGGGCCATGCTGTGCGGCATGAAGGGCTGGAGCATGGTGGCAATGCCACGCAATGCATCCAGCAGAACGCGCAGCACATCGGCCATGCGCGCCTCATCGGTCTTGCGCAGCGCCCAGGGAGCCTGGTGATCGATATAGGCGTTACAGGCGCGAATGACCTTCCACACGTCTTCCAGCGCATCGGTCAGGGCGCACCGCTCAATTTGTGCCGCCAGCAACTGGGGTAGAACAGCAACCTGGCCTATAAGCTTCTGGTCCTCTTCCGTCAGGCTCCGCCGCTGCGGCACAACACCCCCGCAATTGCGCGCAACCAGGGAGAGCGTGCGCTGGGCCAGATTGCCCAGATCGTTTGCAAGCTCCACGTTGTTACGCGTCATCAGCGCCTTGCGCGACAGGTCGCTATCGCCACCAAACGGCACTTCGCGCAGGACAAAAAACCGAACGGCATCAAGCCCGAAATCCGCGACCAGTTCCCTCGGGTCAATCACATTGCCCAAGGACTTGCTCATCTTCTGGCCTTCAATGGTCCACCAGCCATTGGCAAAAACTTTCCTGGGCAGGTCAATTCCCGCCGCCATCAGGAAGGCAGGCCAGTAAATGGCATGGAACCGGGCAATATCCTTGCCTACCAGATGCAGGCTGGCAGGCCAGAACGCCATGCGGGGGGCGTCTGTATCCGGGTAACCCAGCGCGCTCAGGTAATTGGCCAGCGCATCGAACCACACATACATGACGTGCCGCTCATCACCGGGCACGGGTATGCCCCATTTGAAGCTCGTACGGCTGATGGACAGGTCCCGCAGGCCCTGTTTGACAAAGCTTATGATTTCGTTACGCGCACCGTGCGGGCCAAGAAATTCGGGGTGCTGCTCATACAGGGCAAGCAGGCGATCCTGGTAGTCTGACAGTCGGAAAAAATAGGACGGTTCCTTGACCCACTCGACCGGAGCACCCGTGGGCGCGACCTTTTTGCCGTCCGGGCCCGCGACCAGTTCATCCTCACCATAAAAACACTCGTCACGCAGGGCGTACCACCCTTCGTACGCATCCAGGTAGATCGCGCCGTTATCAGCCACCTTGCGCCACAGCGCCTGCGCGCTGGCAATATGGCGCGGCTCGGTCGTGCGAATGAAATCGTCATACGAAATGGCCATGGCATCCGCCATCGCGCGGAAATTGGCCGAAACCGTATCCACGAACGCCTTGGGCGCCACACCCGCGGCCTGCGCGGCCTGCTCCACCTTTTGCCCGTGTTCGTCCGTGCCCGTCAGAAAAAAGACATCATCCCCCGCCAGACGATGAAAACGCGCCATGACATCCGCAGCAATGGACGTGTAGGCGTGGCCGATATGCGGTGCTCCGTTCACGTAATAAATGGGGGTGGTTACATAGAAACGACGGGTCATTCTGGGCTCGCAATCGTCATGGCTTCAATAAGAGCTTCCTGTTTATCCAGATTAAAGCGTTCCGTCTCGGTATGAACGCGCATAATCTGCTCCCAGGCGGTGGCAAGGACCATGCAGCGGGCACTGCCCGCCTTGGCGGCCTGGCGCGCGGCACTTTGCAACTGGTCCGCCAGCAGGGCAAAAAAGAGGGCAAAACCGTTATCCCTGCGCAGCACGGCCTCGGCAATTTCGTACCCGCGCAGGGCGGGAACACCGTGCAACACCTCCGTGACCAGCGCGGCCACACCACCACCTGTATCGGCCAACAATGCCACAGCCTTGCCCGGCGCTCCATGCGCTTGTGCAAGAATACGCATAAAATCCTGCTCAGGCAGGTCCGGCTCCAACATGCGCAACACCCCACGCATGTCCGCCTCCGGCAAAGGCGAGAGCTCCAGCCTGCGGCAGCGGCTGCGTATGGTGGGCAAAAGCCGCCCCGGAGCGGAACTGGTCAAAACCAGCACGGTGGCCGGTGGAGGTTCTTCCAGGATTTTAAGGACCGCATTGGCCGCACTGCGGTTCATCCACTCAGCGCCATCCACAATGACCACGCGCCATCCGCCCTCGGCCGCAGTCCGGCGCAAAAAGGCGTTGATGGGGCGCACGTCATCGGCAACAATTTCCTGCCGGTAGCGCTGTTTTTTGTCATCATAGCCGCGTTCCACCACCAAAAGGTCGGCATGGGTCGCAGCAGAAACCCGGCGGGCAGCGGGGTGGGCCTCCACCTCGGCCTCCAGCAGAATACGGGCCATTGCAAATGCAAACGTGGCCTTGCCAATCCCTGGTGGACCACTCACCAGCCAGGCATGGGGCATGCGCCCGCTGCCTAAAGCCCCCCTGAACACAGCCAGTGCCGCCGCATGCCCCCGCATGTGAAGCGATGCCATGCGGGACGACAGGACATGACCATCAGACATGAGGTAATCTGGATAAAATTTCCTTCATGATCAGGCTGTTAACTTCCTCTTCACTGCGACTGTCCGTAGCAACGCACCGTACGCGCCCAGGCTGCTGCTGGGCTATTGCCCTGAACCCTGCGGCAATACGGGCATGGAAGCCCTCATCCGCCTGTTCGTAACGGTCCGTGGGCACCCCGCGCACGGCCAGACGCTGCCGCGTAACCTGCCTTGGCGCCTGGAGCAGGAAGGTCATGTCCGGTGCCAGGCCGAGTTGGGCCTGCAACACGGCGATCAACTCCAGAATGGCCGGGTCCCCTTGCGCGCGCCCATAGCCCTGATACGCCATGGTCGAATCTGTAAAGCGATCACACAGCACAATCTGGCCATCGGCCAGGGCGGGACGGATAACCTTGTCCACATGGTCAAAGCGTGCGGCAAAATGTGTCAGTATTTCCGCCCGGAGGGACAGGGGGTTCTGCCCGAACAGCAGCAACTGCCGCAGGTCCTCCGCCCCGGCGGACCCACCGGGCTCACGCGTGGCGAGCACCTGGCACCCCTGCGACTGCAACGCATCCCTGAGCAGGCGGAGCTGCGTGGACTTGCCAACGCCCTCCCCCCCTTCCAGCGTTATGAACACACCCTGCGCCATGGCCTAGAGGTGCAACCGTCTGGCGGCACGCCCAAGCAGGCCAAGGGCTGGCACGGCCTGCCCTGCCTCCAGTGGAATTCTGCCTTTTCTGCCCCCCGGCAGCACCACGCTCAACTGGCCGATCACCTGGCCTTCACGCACGGGGGCAATGAGCGGACTGTCATAGTCGATGGCCACATGAGTGCTTTTTTTCCAGCCATGGGGCAGCAGCATCTTAAAATCCTGGGCCGCAACCAAAGGCACGGTCTGGCTCGCACCCATCCATACAGGGGCCTGCTCCACGATTTCACCTTTGTTGATGATCTGCGCGGTTTCAAAATTTGCAAACGCCCACCCCATCAGGCGCTCGCCCTCGCGCCCACGCGCGCCATCCGTTGGCAGGCCGTTAATGGCCATGACCACACGCCGGCCATCCCGCTCCGAGGACGCGCACAGCCCGAACCCACCGGCATCCGTATGGCCTGTTTTCAGCCCATCGGCCAAACCCTTGACCACAAGAACGTTCCGGTTTTCCTGGTGTATCTTGTTAAAAACAAACTCTTTTTCTGAAAAGAAATGATAATATTCGGGAAAGTCGTGGATCAGGCGCAAGGCCAGATACGCCACGTCCCGCGCGGACATGTAGTGGTTTTCCGCAGGCCAGCCCGTTGCATTCATGAAGTGCGAATTGGTCAGCCCCAGCTTGGCCGCCGTATCGTTCATCAGTGCGACAAACTGCTCCTCCGAGCCCGAAATACCTTCGGAGAGCACAATACAGGCATCATTGCCGGACTGGATGACCATGCCCTGGATAAGGTCCTGCACGGCAACGCTCTGCCCCAGCGGGACAAACATTTTGGAGCCCTGCATGCGCCATGCCCGCTCGCTGACCGGCAACATCTGATCCAGCTTGAGCCGCCCCGCGCGCAACATGCCAAAGGTGACATATGCCGTCATCATCTTGGTCAGGGATGACGGCGGCATACGCTCATCCGCATTTTTTTCCAAAATGGTGGCGCCACTGCCATAGTCCAGAATACAGGCCCAGCGCGCCATTGTATCCACCGGCCCCACGGGGGTGGAGGCTGGTGCTTCGGGCACAACACTGCCTGCTGGAGCTGGAGCGGCGGGGACTGTGGCAGGTGTTGCCCCATGCCGGGGGCGCGCCAGAGCGTCACCCACCAGTCCACCAGAGAAAAGGGCTGCGCCCCCTGCGAGTAAAAACCGTCGAGTCTGCAAAGCTATTCCCTATTCGACGACGATGTGAGAACCATTTAAACCACTAGCCAATGCCCGCTTGAGGGCTGCGTCTGCGGCACTTATAGTCGCAAACGGCCCCTGCCGGACAGCCCACATCATGCTCTGCCCCGACATAACGGGCCTGACCACACCACCGTGGCCGCCAGCCTGCATCATTGCGGCGGATCGGGAGGTAAAATCCATGGTTTCCACCCAGAGCATCCCCGGAGCCGCGTAAGCCTGCGCATAGACGACCGGCAGGTCAGGCACATGTCCGCCCGAAGGTGCCGGGGCCTCCGCACCCCCCGCAGCACCCGCCACGAC
>CALCDN010000217.1 GCA_937900755.1 uncultured Acetobacter sp.
ATGACTTGCCCATGCCGCGCGCGCCCCACAGCATGGCGTTGTTGGCGGGCAGGCCATGGGCGAAGTGGCGTGTGTTATCCAGCAGAATACGGCGCTGGAGGTCTATGCCTTGCAACAGGTCAACGCGCACATGGGCCACATGGGGTATGGGCAGCAGCCGCCCGCGCTCTGGCAGCCAGACAAAAGCGTCCGCCGTGTCCACCCCTTCCAGCGTTGCAGGCGCAGGGGAAAGGCGCTCCAGAGCCGAGGCAATGCGCTCCAATGTTGGCTGCAGGGTCTGGTCCATTGGTTTTTATTCCTTATTAAGGTCTTTCTGGCGGTCTTTCGCCAGCATGGGAGCTTGACGCGGGAGGATTGAAAATTATGGTCACTTCTTCTGTTTCCGCAACCAGCCATTGTTGAGGGTCTGTAACCTTATGTCCAATTTTCTTATCCCCGCGGCCTATGCCCAGTCAGCCGGAGGCTCTGGCGGTGTTTCGGGGCTTATGTCCTTTCTGCCGTTCGTGGCGGTTTTCGCCATTATGTATTTTCTGCTCATCCGCCCCCAGCAGCAGCGCCAGAAGCAGCTCAAGTCCGAGCTTAAGTCCCTGCGCCGTGGCGACCGGATCGTAACCGCAGGGGGTGTGGTCGGTGTTGTGCAGCGCACCAAGGAAGAGTCGAGCGAAGTCGAGGTGGAAATTGCCCCCAACGTGCGCGTCATGGTGATGCGTGAGACCATTTCCACCGTGCTGACCAGCACGGCCAAACCCGCCAACGACTGAGCGTTGGACCCGGCAGGGGGCCGGGAGCAGAAGGCAGGGGCTACAGGAAGGAGACGGGGTCTATGTCCACCTCGACCCGCACATGCCTGTCCAGTTGTACCAGCCCCAGCCAGCGGTGCAGAATAGGTTGCACCGCAATGGTGCGCCATGTGCGCAGCAGCAGGCGGCGGCGGTGCCGCCCGCGCAGTATGGCCAGTGGGGCCGGAGCAGGCCCCAGCACCTGAATACCCTCCCCGTAAGGGGCGGTGCGGCCAAAGCGGGCCGCCGCCTCATCCGCCGCCTGTGGTGTATCCGCACTGATGATAAGGGCCGCCAGCCGCCCGTATGGGGGCCAGAAGCCGGGGCGGCGCTGCTCGGCCTCCTGCTCCATGAACTGGTCAAAATCGCCCGAGAGCAGGGCCTGCATCACCGGGTGCTCGGGCGTGTAGCTTTGCAGCACAACCCGCCCCGGAGCCGAGGCCCGGCCAGCACGCCCGCCAACCTGGTGCAAGAGCTGGATTGTCCGCTCGCCCGCGCGCAGGTCCGCCCCGCCAAGCCCCAGGTCGGCGTCCACAATGCCGACCAGTGTGAGGTGGGGGAAGTGCCAGCCCTTGGCCACAATCTGGGTGCCAATAATCAGGTCCACCTCGCGGCGGGCAATTTTGGCAACCGCCTCGGCCGTGGCGGCAGGCCCACCCAGCGTATCGCTCGACATGACAAGAAGACGCGCATCGGGGAAAAGCTGGCGTGCTTCCTCGGTTATGCGTTCAATCCCCGGTCCAATGGCGGTCAGGCTGTGTTCGGTTTTGCAGCTTGGGCATACGGGGGGCATGGGTTCGGTATGGTCGCAGTAGTGGCAGCTGAGCACCTGGCGGTTGCGGTGCTCCACCAGCCATGCGGTGCAGTGCGGGCACTCCATGCGGTGCCCGCAGGTGCGGCATAGCGTAAGGGGCGCATAGCCCCGGCGGTTGAGGAACAGCATGGCCTGCTCCTCCCGCGCAAGGGTTGCGCCAATGTCCTCCACCAGTTTGGGGGAGAGGAACATTCCACGCTCGGGTGGGGCCTCACGCATGTCCAGCAGGTGGGTCTGGGGCAGGGACGCGCCACCATGGCGGGTGGGCAGCACAAGGCGCCGGTAGCGCCCGGCCTGCGCATTGGCCAGTGTTTCCAGGCTGGGGGTGGCGGAGACCACCACAACGGGAAAACCCGCCAGCCTGCCGCGCACCACCGCCATGTCCCGCGCGTTGTAGATGACCCCTTCCTCCTGTTTGAACAGGGATTCGTGTTCTTCATCCACAATAATCAGGCCGGGATTGCAAAACGGCAGGAACAGGGCCGAGCGCGCGCCCACTACCACTGTCGCGGACCCATCGGCCGCACCCAGCCATGTCTGGCGGCGGGCTTTCTGCCCGATTTCGGAATGCCACACGGCGGGGCGCACGCCAAAGCGGCGGGTAAAGCGGTCCATCCACTGGGCGGACAAGGCAATTTCGGGCAGCAGGACCAGCGCCTGTTGCCCCTGCTCAAGGCAGGCGGCTATGGCTTCGAGGTAGATTTCGGTCTTGCCCGAGCCTGTTACCCCTTCGAGCAGTGTGACGGAGAATTTTTTGTCCGTCACACTCTGGCGCAGGGCGGTGGCGGCCTCTTTTTGCGCGCCTTCCAGCACTGGTGGGTGGCTGTCTCTTATACACATCTGACGCTGCCGACGATACTCCTTGTGTAGAT
>CALCDN010000218.1 GCA_937900755.1 uncultured Acetobacter sp.
GGCTTGTCCCGCCCGACAGGGTGCTGGTGCTGGGTGATGGCGCGGCCATGCCCACCCGTGTGTGGCGCGCCCACGGGCAGGAGCGCGCCGTGGTGCTGGCCCTGCACGGTTTTAATGACAGCCGTGATGCATGGGAATATTCCGCCCCCACGCTGGCGGCGCAGGGGGTTACATTTGTAGCGCCCGACATACGCGGCTTTGGTGGCGCACCCATGCGTGGCGGCTGGGCCGGAACCACCCGGATGGTGGCCGACACGCGCGAGGAAGTGGCCCAGACCCTGCGTGACCATCCCGGCGTGCCGCTGTACCTCATGGGCGAGAGCATGGGGGGAGCAGTGCTGATGCTGCTCATGTCCGCACCAGATGCCCCCCATGTCGCGGGGACCATACTGCTTGCCCCCGCTGTGTGGGACCTTGGGGCGGGGGCGGATATTCCGCTCGATGTCATGGCAACATTGTTTCCCCACCATCTGCTTACCGGGCGCGAGTTGCCGGTGCATGTGGTGGCGAGCGATAACCCCGCGGCCCTTATCCGCCTGTATTACAATCCGCTGACCCTGCGCCAGACCCGGCTGGAGGCCCTGCGCGGGCTGGTTACACTCATGCGGGAGGCGGCACGCGCAGCCGGGCATATGCACGGCCCGGTCTTGTGCCTGTACGGTGACCAGGACCAGCTTGTGCCGCCACAGGCCATGGCGCGGGCATGGCGGGCTTTTCCGCCCAATGTCCGGCTGGACCTTGTTACGGGCGGGCACCACCTGCTGCTGCGTGACCGGCGCGGCGCCCTGGCCCTGAACGATATTGCAAGCTGGATGGCCCGGCCGGAGTGGTTTTTGCCATCGGGGGGGGATGTGGCGTCCGCCGCGTGGCTGGCCCAGGGGCGTGGGGAGCCCGGCCTTGCCGCCAATGCCCCGGCATGGTTCCTGCCCGCCCGGATGGATGGCGTGGTCCCCCCCTGAGTGGTGCATGTGGCAAGGCCCGGAGGTGTGAAGATAAAGGCTTGGCAACCTCCCCCGCTTTAGGTTAGGAGAAAGGCCAACGGACCCGTAGCTCAGCTGGATAGAGCGTTGCCCTCCGAAGGCAAAGGTCACGCGTTCGAATCGCGTCGGGTCCACCATCTCCCTTCTATAAAAAGTAGCTTCCCGCCATTTTTGGCCGTGCGGCGCATGGGTGCATCCTTCTTGTCCCCGGCTTCCACTCCCCCGCTGCTTGGCAGGGGAGCCAATTGCATTTTGTGCGGTGCCACCGCATACCGCTGCGTGGAGAAAGCAGGAATGACCGATGATAAAGATTTTGCCTTGTGGCTTGCCAGGGAAAAAAGGATGCTGGCCGATGCGGGCTACCAGGAAACGCAGGCATCGTCTGACAAGGTAAGGGCGGGCCTGAACTCGGCGCTTGTGCTGTCCGTAACACTGGCCGCCGCGTCCCTGGCGGGGGCTTTTTCCCAGCGGGAATATTCCCTGCTCTGTGCGTTTCTGGCCCTTGGGTTTGGCGTTGCCTGCGGGCTGTGTGTGGTTGGTCTTTATTCCAAGGCCCTGATTTCCAAGAACGTCGGGCCAGAAGGGGTTGATGGCATTTTATCCGATGTTCCAGGGCGCGATGAGGAGCATGCAAGCCTGTGGCTGGCCTATACGGCCTCTTTCATCACCGCTGAAAACATCAAAACCCTTGATAGGGACAGGCACTGGCTCAGGGTCACCCGGGTATGGCTTGGCCTGACGCCGTTTGTCTCCGGCCTTCTCGCCATTGCCTTGGGGGCATGGGGGGCTTTTTAGGGCCATGTTGCCAGGCCCGCATCCTGTGTTGACGCAGGCTGTTTATTTTTGGCCATTCATGCCAGATTGGGCGCGGTATGCAGGACGGCTTTTTGCAAACGATGGATAAAGGGTGCCGCAGTGGTGATGAAGCATAGACTTTTTGTTGTGGCATCCTGTCTTTTTGTTGCATCGCTTGTTCTGTCGCTGGTGTCCGTTGGGGCAGAGGCGGCGTCGGTCCGCTCCCCCTATTCCGCCAGTGATGGCGAGAGCACTCTGTGCGTGTCCGGCCCGGTCTATATTATTGACGTGCATGTCGTGGTGACCATCAACAATGTGGAGCGCACCATCAGTTCCGCCTCGTCGGAGGTGTGTTCGGTCAACCCGGCCAATTTTTCCGATGTGGTGGTCCAGGGGCCTCCGCCGCAGGACGGGGCTCCGCTTGAGGTCAGCAAAAAAGTGGGGGTGGAGGGCACAATCCGCCTCAATGGCCGCACGGCGGTGCTGGAGACCAATGTTTACCTGCCGACCAGGGGGGGCAGTTCCGGCCAGTGCGCCAACGCCCAGCCCGGAGATGGTGGCTCGACGTGCAAAAGCGCCTCCCTTGGGGTCAACCTGTCAAAAACATGGGTTTTCGTGCGCAATACATGGCGTGATTTTTACGTAGGTCCCGATGATAACGGAGACCCGGTCAAGGTGCGTGTGCGCCTGTCCGATGGTCCGGTTAACTAGGTGCGGGCTTGTCACGCGCCGCCCGCGCGGGGGATGGGGGCATGAGCGCCCACCCCCCCGTGCTGGTCTGGTTCCGTGATGATCTGCGCCTGGCCGACAACCTGGCCCTGACAAACGCGGTACGCAGTGGCCAGCCTCTGTTGTGCGTGTTTGTGTGCGAGGCGGGGCCGGCCTGCACAACGGCGCTGGACTGGTGGCGGACCCAAAGCGTGCAGGCCCTGGCGCACGCCCTGCGCGCGCGTGGCGGGCAGCTCCATGTTTTTGCGGCCCAGGCGGAGGCGTTTCTGCCAGAGCTGGTGCGCAACAGCGGCTGCACACAGGTGTTTTGGAACCGGCGGTATGACCCATCGGGCAAAGCCACGGACACCCGGCTCAAGGCCCGGCTCAGACAGATGGGGGTGGAGGTTCACAGCACGCCGGGCAACCTGCTGCACGAACCATGGACCGTGCGGAACAGGGCGGGCCAGCCTTTTCAGGTTTTTGGCCCGGTCTGGCGGGCGGCCAGTGCCGCCGCCCATTACCCGGCCCCCTTGCCCGCACCGGCGGGCATGGAGTTTGCCCCCTGCGCGGCCTTTGCCGCCATGCGGGTCGGGGTGGATTTGGCGGTGGAGACCCTGCCGGGCTGGGCCGTGGCCATGCAGCCCCACCATGTTTTTGGGGAGCAGGACGCACACGCCCGCCTGCACGACTTTGTTGCCCATGCCCTGCAAACCTACGCGCAGGACAGGGATTTTCCCCACAGGGATGCAACCTCTGAACTATCCCCCTTTTTACGCACGGGGCAGGTCACTCCCGCGCAGATATGGCACGCCGTGGCCGCGGTTGATGCGCGGAGTGACGGCGTTAAGTTCCTGGCCGAAATCGGCTGGCGGGAATTCGCATGGTCCTTGCTGTGGGAACACCCGGACCTGGGCACACGCAACCTCAAGCCCGAGTTTGACACCATGCCCTGGCGGGTGGACCCCAAAGGGCTGGCGCGCTGGAAAAAAGGGCGCACGGGCTACCCGCTGGTGGATGCGGGCATGCGCCAGCTCTGGCGGACGGGCCTCATGCACAACCGGGTGCGCATGGTTGTGGCGTCCTTTCTGGTCAAGCACCTGCTGATTGACTGGCGCGAGGGTGAGCGCTGGTTTGCCCATACGCTGGTGGATTACGACCCGGCCAGCAACCCCATGAACTGGCAATGGAACGCGGGAACAGGGGTGGAATCCGCACCGTTCTTTCGAATAATGAATCCCGTTCTGCAATCGCAGAAGTTTGACCCCGATGGGGCCTATATTCGCACCTGGGTGCCCGAACTGGCGGGTCTGTCCGGCGCCGATATTCATACACCGTGGCAGGCGAGCCTGTTGCAGCCAACAGGCTACCCCAGCCCCATTGTGGAGCATACCGTGGCGCGCGTGCGGGCGCTGGCGGCCTGGAAAGCGCGGAGAGCGGACGCCACAGGTGCTGCAAATCCCTGATTATTTTGAAACTATAAAGAAGAAAGTCTTTTTTTTGACGGGCATCATGGCCAAAGGCTCCGGTTTGCGTTTGTAATAACGGGACAGAACAAACCATGGAGCAAAACATGACCCGCGTTGCAGGAAAAGTGGCCATTGTTACAGGGGCCGCCAATGGTATTGGCAAGGCCACGGCAATTTTGCTGGCCAAGGAAGGGGCCAAGGTTGTGGTGGCCGATTTGCAGGAAGAAGCCGGGCACAACACGGTGGCCGAAATCAAGGCCGCCGGGGGGGACGCCCTGTTTGTCAAACTCAATGTTACGCAAGAAGCAGACTGGCAGAACGCCGTTGCCGCGGCGGAGCAGACCTTTGGCAAGCTCGACATTGCGGTCAACAATGCCGGTATCGCCTATAATGGCACGGTGGAAAGCACGTCCTTAGAGGACTGGCAGCGTGTGCAGTCCATTAACCTGAACAGTGTGTTCCTTGGCACCAAATACGCGGTGGAAGCCATGAAAAAGGTAGGGAGTGGGTCCATTATCAACCTCTCCTCTATCGAGGGGCTGGTCGGTGACCCCACTCTTGCCGCCTATAACGCAAGCAAGGGCGGTGTGCGCCTGTTCACCAAGTCCGCGGCATTGCACTGTGCCAAATCGGGCTACAAAATTCGGGTCAATTCCGTGCATCCGGGCTATATCTGGACCCCCATGGTGCAGGGCCTGACCAATGACGCGGCCGAGGCACGGCAGAAGCTGGTGGACCTGCACCCGCTTGGCCACCTGGGTGAACCCAACGATATTGCCTATGGTATTCTGTACCTGGCATCTGACGAATCCAAGTTCATGACAGGCAGTGAACTGGTGATTGATGGTGGCTACACCGCGCAGTAAGCGGGTGATCGTCCCCGGCACAGGCTGTGCCGGGGTTGAACAGCAAAAAGCCTCCCGCACGTTACATGCGGGAGGCTTTTTTCATGCGCAGGGCCGGGGTTTGGCCAGGGCTTATGGCAGCGGATGCGCCGCGTTAAGCGTATTGCGTTCTTCCAGGATCTGGCCTGGCTGCAAGCGTGTTGCGCGGGCGGCCTTGAGTTCATCCGCGGTAAAGACAGGGGCCGATGCATCGCCCGACAGGGCGGAAACATATGTGAGCAATGCGGCAATATCATCATCGGACATGGCGGCCATGGAGGGCATGTAACCCATGTATGACGTGCCACCGGCTTTGAGGCTGCCCGCCAGGCCATTGAGCAGCACATGCATGACGTAGGTTTTGCCTTCGGGGGTTGCGGCAATCAGGTTGATGCGGCCTTTAAGCGGAGGGAACTGCCCGGGCACGCCAGCACCGGTGCTCTGGTGGCACATGGCGCAGTGTGTGGCGAACAGTTGTGCACCATCGGCTGCGGCGTGTGCGTTCCCTGCCAGGCCGGACAGGCCTGCGGTTGCTGCCAGCACAGCCAGAATGGTTTTTTTCATGAAAAGCTCCTGCTTAATCGTTCGGTTTTGCAACAATTATACACGGCTTTGGCATTACCTCAACTCTTCTCGAGTGTCCCCCGCATGAGTGGCAGGCATGAGGATAAAGTTGCCGAGTGGCTGGCTTCCTGTCATTCAGGCGTCATGACGAAAGACAAGGACTTTGAGATATTTCTGGCCACCGTGCCGGGGCTGGAATCCGTGCTGTGCGCGGAGGTGCGGCTCAAGGGGTTCAAGCAGCCCGTGGCCGTGCCCGGTGGCGTGGTTATTCGCGGGGGCTGGCCAGAGGTCTGGCGCGCCAACCTGTGGGTGCGCGGGACCAGCCGGGTCCTTGCCCGTATCGCGTCCTTTCCCGTGGTGCATCTCTCCCAGCTGGACAAGCGCGCGTGCCGGGTGCCGTGGCAGAGCATTTTGCGCCCCGATGTTGCGTTCAGGGTGGAGGCAAGCTGCACGGCCTCGCGCGTGTACCACGCCGGGGCCGCGGCCGAGCGCATAGGCAAGGCCATTACCCAGACACTGGGAGCCACCCAGGCGGAGGACGCCCCCGTGCTTGTCCGCGCCCGGATCGAGCAGAACATCTGCACCCTGAGCGTGGATACATCGGGCGACCTGCTGCACCGGCGTGGCTACAAGCAGGCCATCAACCGCGCCCCCCTGCGCGAGACAATGGCCTCCCTGTTCCTGCGCCAGTGCGGCTATAACGGGCAAGAGCCCGTGCTGGACCCCATGTGTGGCTCGGGCACGTTCGTGATCGAGGCGGCCGAAATCGCGGCCCGGCTCAACCCCGGCCGCGCCCGCCACTTTGCGTTTGAACTGCTGGCCACGTTTGACGCGCAGGCATGGCAGAGCATGCGCGCGGTCAAGAGCGAGCGCCCGCCCGCTGTCCGCTTTTATGGGAGTGACCGCGATGCCGGGGCCATTACCATGAGTAACGCCAACGCCGAGCGGGCAGGCGTGCAGGATTATGTGGCGTTCACACAGGCGACAGTCAGTGAACTGCGGCCCCCGCCGGGGCCAGCGGGGCTGGTTATCGCCAATCCGCCCTATGGCACCCGCATAGGCGACAAGCAGAGCCTGCTCCCCCTGTACCGTGCCTTGGGGCAGACTGTTCTGGCCCATTTTTCCGGCTGGCGGGTGGGTATTGTCACCACCGAGGTCCGGCTCGCCCATGCGACCGGCCTGCCGTTTTTGCCGCCAACCGCGCCCGTGCCCCATGGCGGGCTGCGTGTTTCGCTGTACCAGACGGCGGTGCTGCCATAGGTGGGGCATGACGGGCATGCCCCCACTCCCCCTTTATTTCGTCCGGTCGGCTTTATAAGAAGGGGGCACAACAGCGGGTGTGTTCAGGTTGGGGTGCCAGGGTAATGAGCGTGACATGGGGTGACTTTCAGGCGGTTGTGCAGCTTTCCGCCGGGCTCAATGTGGCTATTCTCAGCTTTGTGGATATCAGCCTGCCCGCCATCAAGGAGCGGCGGCGCGTGTTTGCCAAGGCGCGGCAGGAACTGGATATTCATCGCAAAAATCCGCACAAGCGCACCGAAGCCGAAATCAAGGAACACACAGAGGCGGTGGATGAGGTAGACCGCAAGCTGTTTGACCTGTGGCGTGAGACATCGGCGTTTGAAAGTGTCGAGGATTCCTTGCTCAAATCCACCGGGGTGCTGGGCTTTTGTGGCGCTGTGCTCAGCATTGGCCTGCTCTGGTATTCCGCCTTGCACTATGACGCCCCCATTCTGTTCACGGGCGAACTGCTGACCGTTATTTCATTCGGTTCGCTGCTTGGGGCATTTCTTATCAACTACTTCACGGCCTCCAAGGCGTCCCAGTACGCCAAGCGGTGCAATGACCTGCGGACCCATATGCGCCTGCACCTGTAGCAGGCGGGGCCGGGCGTTCTAGAACTTAAGCTGCACATCGGCTTTGATCCCGCTGTCAACAGACTGGTTTCCATACTGGCCAATGTAGGACAGCCCGACCTTGACGCGCTCGCTCAACCGGGCACTCAGGCCTGCGTCAAGGACTGCGGCATCAACCGAAAGGGGTGCCCCCGCAATGTCCATGGACCCGTTGCCCCCTGCGGCAAACACGGCATGGCCCGTAGGTGTGACCAGCCCGAACGTATGGCGGTAGGCAAGGGAACCATGCGGTATTAACAGCAGTTTTCCCGCATGCAGGGTAGAGGACGCCTTTATTCCAAAGGTGGAGAGCGTCACCCCCGTATCCGTGGCATACCCCCGTAGTGCGGCGGCCCCGCCGTGCTCGTGGTAGCCATTGGTATGCAGGTTTACATACGCCACATTGGCAAAGGGTTCGGCCACGCCATAGCGTGTATGAAGCTGGTAGCCCAGTTCGCCAAAGCCCTGTGCGGTACCGGCCATGTAGTCGCTGGAGAGACGGTTCGAGTACCCGGGGAACAGCACATTGCGTTGCAGGCTCAGCATGTTCCACGTATAGGCCGCTCCCAGCCGCAGGTTGAGCGCACCCCAGTGCGTGCCCGCATACCCCCCAAGGGTTACGTTGTTGCCATGCCCGGAGGAGCTTCTGCCGTTTGTTATGTCAAACATGGAGCGGCCATAGCCGAGCATGGCGCCAATGCGCCAGGTGTCGTCCATAAAGGGGGCGTCAACCCCCATGGCAAAGCCGGTGCTGGAATGGTGCAGGGCGGCCGCGTTGCCATCGCCCCCATTATGGCCAAGGCTGCCATAGGCCTGCCCCCATAAAATGGCCTGCCCGGCACGGCAGCCTTCATCCTTGCGCCCGGTTTTAAGGGAGGCGGTGTGCACGGTGTCGTCCGCGTGGCCTGTCTCGCACTCGGCGGTATCCAGCCGGTCCAGAACCATCTGGCGCACAAACAGACTGTCCTGCACCAGGGCCGTGCGCGCGGAGGCATGCACCTCCCCCGAAAGCGCGTTCATGCCCTGGCGCGCATCGGCCGGGCCCAGGGATTGCATGGCCTGCACCATGGCGTTGCCCTGGGGCAGGCGGTCGAGCATCTGCGCTGTTTCGCGCTCGTTCCGGCTATTGGTGATTGCGGCAAAGCTCAGGGCGTTGCGCGCCATCAGGACATCCAGGTCATTCCCGTTGTAAAACAGGGAGGGAGACATAAACGTGTAAGTGCTGGTCAGGTTGGTCAGCAGTGAAGAGCTTTTTTGGCTGAACCCCGCAGCAGATGTGGCAAGCGTATAATATTCGTTGAGTTGGAGAGGGATGGACGGCGCCACATTCAGGACCACGGTGCCGGAGAGGGAGGAACTCCCCGTTACGTTGACAAAGCCGGACTGGAGTTGCTGGTACGTCTTGCCCCCCAAGGTCATTGTCGCGCCGGAAAGCTGGTCGTTCCCTTGTAGCACCAGGGCGGCGTTCTGGTTTGTTTGCAAATTGCCCTGCACGGTCAGGCTGCCCTGCACCCCCGGGGCGGCGAGGGTGCCGCCCTGTGCAATAATGGTGTTGCCAACCATGCCCGTGCCCGTAAGGGTGCCACCGTTGCTGGCGGTTACGGTGGAGTTGGCAATGGAGCCATCCACTTCCAGCGTGCCATTGGTTATGCTTGTGTCGCCGCTGTAGCTGTTGTTGGTGTTCAGCACGGTTGTGCCCGGCCCGGTTTGCGCAAGGCCGCCCGTGCCATCAATGGTCTGGGCCAAGGTGAACGTGTCGCTGTGGTCTATGGCCAGCGTGCCATTGTCGTGGATGGCGGACCCAGCCGCCAGTGCGCCCGCTGTGCCCCCATTGCCCAGCTGTAAAACACCATCGTCAATGGTGGTGTCGCCCTGGTAGGTCTGGTCCCTGGTTATGATGAGGGTACCCAGATCGGTTTTTTTAAGAGACGTGCCGTTGGTGACAAGCTGGTCGTTAAGAACGGTATCAAAAATTGCCGTAATGGATGCGCCCGCGGTGGTGCCGTCCCCCACGCGCATGGTGGTCAGCGATGTTGCCGCGTAAATATCATCCCCGGTTATTGTGTATGATTTTCCATCATTATTGGCAAACTGCATGCCGCTGGTGATGATATTGGACGTCTGGCCGTTGTTTGTGTCCTGCACGGTTACCGTCCCGGCGTTTCCCGCATAGACAACAAACGCATTATTGACCCACGCCCCATTCAGTGACCCCTGTTTGTTGGTCCAGTTAAAGGCGTCGGGGGTGCTCTGGGCAGTCCATATGCCGTTGCCGCCATCAACCGTGCCGTTGTTCCGGTTGCCTGTGGCACCACCATCCCAGAAGGTAAGGCTGCCATAATCGACAATCAGGTTAACCTGCTGGGCAATGGATGTTTGCAAAGTCATGCTGCTACCCGGAGCCACATTTGTGGTGACAATGCTTTGGTTTGCAACACCGGATAATGTGCCGTCATAGGTGTACAAACGGTAAAGCCCGGGGTCGAAAACGTTGGAATGAACGCTCGATCCCGCTGTGTTGGCGGTAATATCCAGCGTGCCGCCAAGGGTCAGGTCCCCCTTGACCGCGATCAGTGAATTATAGGCGCCGCCGGAAACATTGGTCTGTCCCAGATAAAAGTTCTGGGTGGAGCCACTCTCCAATGTCAGGTTCTGGTTGATGTTCAGCGTTCCAACGCGGCTGGTCACACCGCCGGGGGTCAGGGCGCCCCCCGCATACACCGTCGTATTGCCCCCCAGCGTGCCCGTGCCGGACAAATTGGCGGAGTTGTTGATAGAGATATCTCCGGTTGCCTGGTTCTGGTCGCCATCGACGGCAAGGGTGCCGGACTCAATTTCGGTCACTCCCGTATAGGTGTTGTCTCCGCTGAAGATCTGCGTCCCGGATGTCTTGACCTTAACGCTACCTGCGCCGGAAAGCGTGCCTGAATAGGTGCTGTTCCCCGCCATCAAATAGAGCTGGCCGCCCAGGCTTCCATTGGCTGAACCACTTAAGGAGCCAATGGTCGCGCCGTTGCCGGTTACAGAAAAACTGCCGCCAGTTGAATAGAGTTTTCCATTTATGGTATCGCCATCAAGTGTCAGGCTGCCAGCGCTGTTGTCAACATCGCCCAGTACAGTATTGCCGTTTGTCAACGTCATTGTTCCGGCATTGGCAACGCTGCCCGTAGTTCCACCGCTTATTGTAAATGTTCCGTTGGAATCATTGGTGGCCATCTGGGTTATTGTGCTGTTGGAAAAAGTGCTGGTACCACTTTTATTTTCTATACTGCCAACCTGGGATGCATTTTGAACATTCACGACCCCTATGTTTGAGATCGCCCCCAGAATGGTTCCCGCATCCATATTCAGATTGGTTGAATTGGTAACATTGCCGGCAATTTCAGCGTTTGAAGTAACATCAAGCGTGCCTGCATTGTTGACGTTTCCCATAATGTTGGAAAAATCCGTCAAATTGAATGTCCCACCGGACGTGTTTGTCACGCCTCCTTGTATGATGGCCTGTTTATCCAGGCTTGTGGTGCCGGCATTTACCACGGAGCCATCAAATATTGCACCGGTTGAGGCCGTTATGGACCCGAATTTTGTATTATTGACCTGCCCGCCCACTGTTCCGTTCACGGTAAGGGCACCTGTGTTGATGACATTGCCCGAGACCGTGGCCCCTGTTCCTATACTTGTCGGGTGGCTTGCGTTTGAGTTGTTTGTAAGATTGCCAGCGATTGAACCTGTTAAAATCAGGCTGGCTCCAGAATTTACACTAGTGTTTCCGGTATAGGTATTGGCCCCGGACAGGGATTGAACCCCGCCTGAAATGCTCAGGCCGCCAGTCCCGGACATAACGCCTGAATATACTGTATTACTGGCGCGGGTGATTGTTAAAAGACCATTCAAGACCCCGTTGGCCGAACCGGACAGGGCGTTGATCATTCCGCCAGACATGTTGAATGTGCCGCCCTGCGCGTCCAGCGTGCCCAGAATATAGGTCCATGGTCCAGACAGGGAGAGGGTGCCACCATAATTGGTAACCCCACCTTGCACCATTGCCATGCCGGTCAAATTCAGGGCGCCATAGTTATCAACGCTGCTTCCAATGGTCGAGCTTGTTGTAAACGTGCCAGATGCCTGGTTTGTCAGGCCCCCATATATTGCGGTGGATGTCAGGTTGGCGCTGCCTGAGTTGTCAAAATCACCGGTAATGGCACCGGATTTTCCTATGAACGTGGCATTTTGTTCATTTGTGATATTGGAAGAAGATGCCCCGGAAAAAGTTATGGCACCATAATTTGTAATATCTCCGGTTGCTCCACCGGTAATGGAAAGTTGGCCGTAATTGTTTGTAGTGTTCAAAGTTCCCGCACTGGTAAGGGTACTGTTGTTCGTGGTCGTTCCGGTTACTGTTCCTGTTGTTGTAACCGTCGTGTTGCCATTGTTGATGAGAGTTATATTTTCGTTATCAGATATAGTATAGGTATTGCCATTGATAACGGTGTAATTTGTCCCGCCAGCCACGGCAAAAGATGGGGCGGAGATGAATATTGAACTTGTAAAAAAATAAAATCTGTTATTATTCAATATGTTTTTTTGGAAAAACATAAAGACTCTCTCCAGCATAATGCCGTCTCCCAGCGCAGGACAATAAAAATTTCAATGAACACCTTAACAATAATTAATTAATAATATTCTAATTGCTCTGGAGAGTTATTTGATAATATTTATCAAACAAGAGGATATGGCATATCATTATTGGTTTTAGTTTGTTTTTTATTTACAAACACGACACTGTTTTATTATGCCACATGGCAACGCCGCACCGCGTAAAAGGTGTGGCCGCTGTTTTTTTCCAGGTGTTGTCAGGGGTGAATACCGGACCGCGCACAGGGCGAATACGCAGGCATTGATCCGGGCATTGATCCGGGATGTGCGGCCCATAAGAGCACGCTCATCACTGGCCTGCGGGAATTAAAACGATGTGCAACGCCATGCGCCGGGCACCGGTCAAACGCGGTTGGCCACAGGCGCGCATACCTGAACACCAGAGATGCCACAACAACGCAGACCATGCGCAGTCAAGGCAGAGAGCGTTCAACACGCGCTGAAATTCAAGATGTGGGGGGAATGAAATGGTGCCCAAGACCGGGATCGAACCAGTGACACTGCGATTTTCAGTCGCATGCTCTACCAACTGAGCTACTTGGGCACCGCAAGCCTTGCGGCGTGAGAGAGCATTTATCTCAGCTGGCGGCTGAGATCAAGTCATGTTTCCTCATTTATTTCAGCTTTTTCGCTTTCCCCATCTGGCAGTGGGGTGCCGGGAATACGGTAGTTGCCACCAAACCAGCGGCCCAGATCCACATCCGCGCAGCGGCGGGAGCAGAACGGCCGGTAAGAGGCAGCGGCAGGTTGCCCGCAGATCGGGCATTTGGCTGAATGGGTCATCATGAATTCTGAACCGTCCATGTAAAATCGGGGAGGGCGTGGTCCATGTGCAGGCTCAGGGGCCTGCCTAGCTGGCGGGCGCAGTCGGCCACGGCTTCGGGGTCCTGTTCGAGGGCGCGTATTATGCCCGCGCCACCATTTATCCGGCCTGTATGGGGGGCATGGGCCAGAATATGCCTCAGCACCCGCAGCGCGCGGCCATGCGGGCTGTTCAGCAGTTCGGGCAGGGAGGGGTAAATGCGTGCTCGCACGATTTCGATCAGCCCCAGGGCGGTCACCCCAAGGCAACGCGGGTTGAGCGGGTCTGGTTTGAGCGCCTCGGTCACGGGTTCGAGCAGGGCCTGCCGTTTACGGGTGGCAAGGCCTGCGGGGTCGATCAGAATGGCGCCAGACAGGTTGCGCAGGCGAATCTGGCGCATGAGTGCGGGCAGGGCATCACGGTTGGCCGCGAACTGCGCGGTCTGCTTGGCGCGGCCCGTTTGCGCGGGGGGGGCGTCCATATCAATGGCGATCAGGGCCGGAGTGGGGGTAATGGTTGCTTCCATGCCACCGGGCAGGGGCACC
>CALCDN010000219.1 GCA_937900755.1 uncultured Acetobacter sp.
GCCCCGCCCGAACCCGCCGCCCACACGCCCGCGCAGGCTGGCTCCAGCCGCATTGCCATACCGGAATATGATGTCATCACCTCGGCCGGGCCGGGCTGCGTGCCCGTGCTGTGCGCCCCCCAGGACGGGCTGCGCCCGGTGGAGCACTGGACCCTGCCACGCGGCTACGTGGCGGCTTTTTCCGAAACGCCGGATACGCTGGCCATTGTGCGCGTGGCGGGTGACAGCATGGAGCCGGACTACCAGTCGGGCGACCGGGTGCTGGTGGACACGGCCCACCGTATTCCCTCCCCCCCCGGCGTATATGTGCTGTGGGACGGGTTTGGCCTTGTGCTCAAACGCCTGGAACTGATCCCCGGCATGGAGGAACCGCGCCGGGTGCGGATCATGAGCATCAACCCCGGCTATTCCACCTATGAGCTTACGCTGGACGAAATCAGCATCAACGGCCGTGTTGTTGGCAAATGGACGTGGAAGTAGCCACGCCCGCGCCATAGGCCGCACTCCGTGCTCCGCACATATGCGTGTCATCAGGCCTTGCATTGTGCGTTTATTACGCACATACTGGGCGCGTGTTGTTGAGGGAGAACGCTTTGGAACCGCACACGACCCGTCCCGGCCCTTGCCACACAGCGCGGGCCGATGCCTATACCCGCGCCGCCCGGCGCGGCCTTTTCAGCACCGACACCCTGCCCTGCGCCATGGCGGAGGAACTCGCCCGGTACGAGCAGGCCATCGTGCACCTGCGCGCGGCCAGCCACAGCCTGCACTGGCCCTTCTACACCGACAGGGCCTTCGCCCAGGACCAGCAGCGATATTGTGAGGAAAGTATTGGCGAAATCGTGCAAACCGTGCGGGACCTGCTGGAACGGCACAACCACACGGTCTAGCCCGGACCGCCCAATGAGCAAATGCATACCCAATGCGCCCAATGCGCACCGGGCAACCCGCACGGCAAACACCTCACGGCGGCGCACCTGGCCAATCCACCGGAGGGGCCAGGCCTTTCATCTTGCCTGTGTGAGCCTAGGGTTCGTTCGGCCAGCCACCATCGCGCTGGGCAAGCAGGCGGAGCACCACGGCCAGCAAAAGCCCCACTACCCCCACAATACTCCCGCCCAGCACCAGGCCGCACTCAAAGTCCACGCTCATGACGCCTGAATGGCGGTATTGTCGGCCTGGCATTTGGCAAAAAGTGCCGCAATATCGGCATCACTCGGGCCTGTGCCGCTTTTGCTCTGCTCAATTGCACCCAGCACCGTGTCATATGCCTGGGGGCCATATTTTTCGGCCAGCGAGACAACAGTCCCCACCACACCCAGTATGGCGCTTATTTCTGCTGCGGTCATGGCTCAGTTGCTCCCGGTGCCAGCAGGGGCCGCAGCCCCCGCAAGTGTGGTGGCTGGTGTTGCGGTCGTGGCCACCGTGCCCGCGACCGTGGCGCAGCCAGAGGGGGTCACCCCGACCGTAAGCCCGGTCCAGCAGGTGGAAAAAGAGGCAAAATCCGCCTGCAGGGCCGTAACGGCTGTTTCGGCCAGCGTGCTGTTGTTCTGTATGGACGCCTCAAGGGCGGCAAGCTCATTGAGCACACTCTGGCTGGCCTGCCGGGCAAGAGCCTTCTGGCCTGCGCTCAGGCTTACGCCGGGCACGCGCCCGGCCATGACATCGGGCATGGGGCTGGCCAGCAGGTGGTACGCACTGGCCGTGTCATACACGGCCTGTCGCAACTTGCCCTGCGCGGTTTGCGCGCACGAACACAGCCCGCACAAGGCCACAAGGCAGGCCGCTGCTGCATGGTTTTTCATAGTTCATGGTCCTGTAACAATGGGTTTCAAAGCGTGCCATCGCCTTTGGCGGCAATATCGGTAGTGCTGCTGGCAGCACTCACAGCCACATCGGGCATGCAGACGGCAGGTGCGTGGCCCACGGGGGTGGAACCCACCGAGGATGTTGTCTTGACCAGATGGGTCGCCATGTAGGGCACGGCGTAGCGCACCCCCAGGCCCGCAACCCGCACGATCTGGTACAGCCCGACCAGCACCCGGTTCTGCGCAGGTGCCGGCACGGCAGCGGTTATGGCCGCGCACGTTACCATGCCCGCACAGATAACAAGTGCGACACTTTGTGGCAGAACGGCAAAGAATGAGGGAATAAAAGCAACAATCGCAGCCACCTTGGCTGTGTTGTATGTCGCGGCACCCGTAACGGGTGCGCGCTGGCCTGTATTGGCCATCATGGAAACCTCCCTTTGGTGGTTGATGGCTGCCACGCACGTCCCCAGGCCCCGGACACAAAAAAACCTGCTCCCGACAGGCAGGAACAGGCAAAACGGCACAGGATGAAATTTGGAGATAAACCGTGGTTCTGGTGGCGTATTTTCTACGCAGACCCCAATGGGGGCAGAACGGGCAACACTACATGGCTTATGCCACAGATTGCGCGCAAGTACACCCTTTTTTTGCTCCGGCACGGCAGGATACTGCGCGCACCCCGCTCAGACGAGTGCTGGCGCGCCAGCAGAAAACACATTGCGCACATGGCCCCCGTTGTAAAAACATATTCCGTCACAGCGTGTTTTTTTCATTTCATACAGGCTGAAATCCGCATGCGCCATAAGCATTTTCTGCGTTGCGCCATCCTGGGGAAAAAGGGAAATGCCAATACAGCATCCAACGCGGAGGACAATATCGTTCACGCAATGGGCCTCGACCACAAGGCGGTAAAGTGTTTCCGCTACGGATTCAATTTCCAGAACCTGCTGGTAGTCCGCAAGCACCACAAACTCGTCCCCACCCAGGCGGCCGACAAAATAGCCTGTATTTTTAAAGCGCTCTTTAAACTTCGCACCAATAATGGCCAGTATTTCATCCCCCATAAGATGGCCATACGTATCGTTTATGTCCTTGAACTTGTTCAGATCAATAATCATGCAGGCAAAGTTTTTATTGGTCCGCTCACTGTGTGCAAGCATCTCTCCAAACCGCTCATTCAATGCGTTTCTGTTGCCCAAATTTGTAAGGTTGTCTGTATAGGCTATTGTTTTTAAATGCGAAATCATTTCATGATTTTTAAAATAATCGGTCAGGTACCCAACAATGGCCGACCAGAGCATAACAAAGGACAGGACCAGAACAAGAGACCCCACACTCAGTCCATCCCCTACCGCGCGCCCCGCACCGGAATGGGCCAGTACATATTTATCCACAACATGGTCTATGGCAATAAAGGAACCGATAATGGCCCCGGACAGATAATTTGAAAAAGAAAAACCCAGATCAATAACTTTTAAGGCGCAATAAAAGCCTAAGACTATAAATAGGTACGATATGACCGGACCAAACAGGCCAATTGCATCGTACGCCAGTCCCATGGTCCTGAACAAGACAATATAGTGTATGCTCCATATACTGGTCGCCATAAAAAAAGGGATAAATGCCTTTATGGCACTCCGCCCGAACCCAAAAGCTGCGTTGTCACGTTTATACAGGGCCGCAAGCAAAGCAAGGCAGGCAGATACAAAAGAAATAACTTCCATTATTATTACAAAATGGGATTTTAATAAAAAATACATATTTTATCATCAGCCCTGTATCTGTGCAAAATGCCGCAATGCTTAACATATACAATGCACTGGCAGGGTAGAATATTATAATGCTTTTAACACACCAAAAACGTGGCACAAACCAGCGCCTGTGCCGCCTACAACGTGTTTTTTACAAAACTGGGAAAGAATGGTGAGCCGGGAGGGACTCGAACCCTCGACCATTCGATTAAAAGTCGAATGCTCTACCAACTGAGCTACCGGCTCACACATAAGCTCACGCGAGCGGTCAGGGACCGTGCGTGATGGGGCTGTTCCTAACCGGATTAACCCCTTGCGTCAAGCATACAAAGGCAATTTTCCGCCCCTCATGTGCAACCCGTGGCCCAGCCGCAAGGCCGCCCCCTGCCCGCGGGCCAATACAAAAACGGCCCGCCGGGTTGGGGCGGGCCGTTTGCGTGGGGTCAGGCGTCCGCCTTGTCGGCGGGGACCATCCTGGCGATCCGGTCGGGTTCGTTCACCACACCCGATGAGCCGGAGCCGCGCTTGATCTTGTCCACGTTCTCCATGCCCTCAATCACATCGCCCACAATGGTGTACTGGCCATCCAGATGGGGGGAGGGTTCGAACATGATAAAGAACTGGCTGTTCGCGCTGTTTGGGTCGGACGTGCGGGCCATGCCAATGGTGCCACGCTCAAACTTGGCTTCCCTGGTGAATTCCGCGGGCAGGTCCGGCAGGTCGGAACCATGCATGCCCGTGCCCGTGGGGTCACCACCCTGGGCCATAAAGCCGGGGATCACGCGGTGGAAGGCCACGTTGTCATAAAAACCCTGTTCAGCCAGCGTGCGAATACGCTCGGCGGCCTTGGGGGCAATGTCGGGACGCAGGCGAATAACCACGCGGCCTGCGGGCACATCCATGTAAATCAGGTCTTTTTTATCTTCTGTGGACATCAGACACTCTCCTGTTAGGGCAACACCCGACCAAACACGCGGCTCAGCCCGTGCGTTCGGCCAGACGGGCCAGCAGGCGCGCCTGGGTATAGGGTGTTACAAACTCTGAAATATCGCCATGATAACTGGCTATTTCCTTCACCATCCGGGAGGAAATAAACTGCGTGCGCTCCAGCGCCATAAGGAACACCGTCTCTATTTCGCTATCAAGCCTGCGGTTCACGCCCGACATCTGCACTTCGTAGTCAAAGTCGGACAAAACACGCAGGCCACGAAAAATGAGCGTGGCCCCATTGGCCCGCACCGCCTCCACCAGAAGCGAATGGAAGGAGACCACCTGCATGTCCCCCCCCGTGCGCGCCTTGATGGCAGGCAGTGCTTCGCGCACACATTCCATCCGCTCATCCAGTGGCATGAGCGGGCTTTTGCCGGGGTTGCGGGCAACCCCGATAATCAGCCGGTCCACCAGCCTGCTGGCCCGCTCGATCACATCCAGATGGCCAACAGTCACCGGGTCAAACGTGCCAGCATACAGCCCGACACGCCTGGGTGCGGCAGCAGGGCTGCTCATGTGGCCGAACCGGCACCGTCATCAGGGGCCTGCGGGGTGGGGAGGGCTGCGTCCTCCGCCTCGCCCGCTTCGTCCTCGCCATCATCCATGACCGGGAACACACTGGTAATGCGCTCCGCGTCATTGAGGCGCAGCAGCGTAACCCCGCTGGCCTGGCGCGCCATGATGCGCACCTGGTCCACCGGCACGCGGATCAGGCGGCCCCCGTCCGTTACCAGCATGACATCCGTGCCCGGCAGCACCGGCAGGGTGGCCGAAACCTCCGTACCCCGCTTGTTGGCCGAGAAGGTCATGTTGGTAATGCCCTGCCCGCCACGCCCGCTTACGCGGTAATCATAGGCGGAGGAACGCCGGCCAAACCCGCCATCGCTGACAATCAGCAGCACTTCTTCAGCCGCTTCAAGCTGGGCAAAGCGTTCGGGGGTCAGGGCCTCGGCCCCGGTCGCCCCTTCGTCCTCATCCGCGTCCACGACGGATATGTCGGTGTCATCCTCGGCCTCGGCAGCGTTTTCGGCCCGGCGTTTGGCGTTGGCCATGCGCAGGTAGGCCGCGCGCTCCTCTACCGTGGCCTCAACATGGTTGAGCACGGCAAGGCTGATCACCCGGTCGCCCTCGGCCAGACGGATACCACGCACACCCGACGACCCGCGCCCGGCGAACACACGTACCGTGTCATCCGTGATCTGGAAGCGGATGCAGCGCGCCTTGCGGGTGGCAAGGAACACGTCCTGCCCGTCGCGGCAGGTGGCAACGCCGATCAGGCTGTCGCCGTCATCGAGCTTCATGGCGATCATGCCGGAGACGCGGATGTTGCGGAAGTCACTCAGCCGGTTGCGGCGCACACCCCCGCTGGCGGTGGCGAACACAAGGTGCAGGCTTTCCCACAGCTCCTCGTCCTGGGGCAGGGGGAGAACCGCGGTAATGCTGTCGGTGCCAAGGTCGGGCAGGAGGTTGATGAGCGCGCGCCCCTTGGCGGCGGGCCCGGCCTCTGGCAGGCGCCACACCTTCTGGCGGTACACCTTGCCACCGGAGGAGAAGAACATGACCCACTGATGCGTGTGCGCGTTAAAGGAGCGCACCACAATGTCGTCCCCGCGTGTGCCAGCCCCGGTGCGGCCACGCCCCCCCCGGTTCTGGGCGCGGAACACATCCAGCGGGGTGCGCTTGATAAAGCCTTCCCGCGTGATGGTGACAACCATCTGGCCGGGTTCGATCAGGCTTTCATCATCCTGGTCGCCATCATAATCGGCAATGTCGGTCACGCGCGGGGTCACCAGTTCGGCGCGCGCGCGGGCCAGTTCCTCGCACAGCACTTCCATGCGGCGGGGGCGGCTGCTGATGATTTCGAGCAGTTCGTTAATCCGCACCGCCACTTCGGACAGTTCGGACTGGATCTTGTCGCGTTCAAGCCCGGTCAGGCGTTGCAGGCGCAACTCCAGAATACCGCGCGCCTGGGCTTCGGTCAGGCGGACCTTGCCGTCCACCACCACGTTGCCTTCATCGTGGATCAGGGCCAGCAGGGGTTCCACATCCGCCGCGTTCCACTGCGCGGCCATGAGCGATTCCCGCGCGGTGGCGGCATCGGGGGCGGCGCGGATGAGCGCGATAACCGCGTCAATATTGGCAACCGCGATAACCAGACCGACCAGAATATGCGCCCGGTCGCGCGCCTTGTTCAGGTCATGGCGCGAGCGACGCAGAATAACTTCCTCACGGAAGGCGATAAACGCCTCCAGCACGTCCTTGAGGCCCATAAGGCGGGGTTTGCCGCCATCAAGGGCGAGCATGTTCACGCCAAAGGAGGTCTGGAGCTGGGTAAAGCGGTAAAGCTGGTTGAGCACCACCTCGGGGGTGGCGTCGCGCTTGATCTCGATGACCACGCGCATGCCCGAGCGGTCGGATTCGTCGCGGATGTCGGCAATGCCCTCCACCTGCTTGGAGCGCACCAGATCGGCAATGCGTTCCTGCAAGGTGGCCTTGTTCACCTGGTAGGGAATTTCGCTTACCACAATGGCTTTGCGGTCCTTGCGAATTTCCTCGATATCGGCCTTGGCGCGGATAATCACGGACCCACGCCCCGTGGCGTAGGCGCTGCGAATACCCGAGCGGCCCAGAATGGTGCCACCGGTGGGGAAGTCCGGCCCCGGCACAATGTCCATCAGCTCTTCAAGGCTCAGTTCGGGGTTGGCGATCAGGGCCAGCGTTGCGTCCACCACCTCGCCGGGGTTGTGGGTGGGAATGTTGGTGGCCATGCCCACGGCAATGCCGGTGGCGCCATTGATGAGCAGGTTGGGGAAAGCGGCTGGCAGAACCGTGGGTTCGCTTTCGCTCTCATCATAGTTGGGCTGGAAATCAACCGTATCACGGTCGATGTCACCCAGCAAAAAGGTGGAGGAGCGGGCCAGACGGGCCTCGGTGTAACGCATGGCGGCGGGGCTGTCGCCATCCACCGAGCCAAAGTTGCCCTGCCCGTCAATCAGCTTGACGCGCATGGACCACGACTGCGCCATGCGCACCATGGCCTCGTAAATGGAGCTGTCGCCATGGGGGTGGTATTTACCCATGACCTCACCCACTGCACGCGCGGACTTGCGGTAGGGCTTGTCGTGCGTAAAGCCACTTTCGTGCATGGCGTACAGAATACGCCTGTGCACGGGTTTGAGGCCATCGCGCACATCAGGCAACGCACGGCTGACAATGACCGACATCGCATACGCAAGATAGGAGGAGCGCATTTCCTCCTCAATGGTCACGGGCACAAGGTCTGAAGGCTGCGGTGATCCGGTCTGGTCAGAAATCTCGGTCAAGGTTCATCCGTTCTGTCATGCTGCGTGGGGCGGGGCTGTTGCCCGCACTCCGCGCCAAATCCACCTGAACACCGGTTGCCACGGTGCGGGGTATTTTCTAGCACACAACCCCTCCAACCTCCTAGCGCTGGCCGGGGCTTTGCGGGGGATAAAACCTGCCGGAGCTGCTGATTGTCTTGCCCTTGGCACATGGCTGTGGCCATCATGGCCCATAACCAAGGAGTTTACGACCGATGCGCCTTTTACTTGCCCTGCTTGTGCCGTGGTTGCAGTTCTTTACCATTGGCCGCCCTTTTGCGGGCCTTGCCTGCCTGGTGTTGCAGATCACGCTTATCGGCTGGATTCCGGCCACCATCTGGTCGGTTTACGCCCTGAGCCAGTACACAACGGACCAGAAAATCGCCCGCATGAGCCGCGCCTCACGCAGCTAGGCCAACAGCGGCCTGCCCGGCAGCACCAGTACAAAAAAGCGGCCCCCCTGTGCGGGAGGCCGCCTTTTTTGTGCGCTCACCCAAGGCCCGCACCCACCACACGGGCGGGTATTGGGCAAAGGCTGGCTATTTGCCGGTCATGATCCGCTCGACCAGCTGTTTGGTCGTGGGCACAAAGCCATTGGCGTAAAACGGGTCCGTGCCAAAGCGCCAGGCGTTGGTGCCGCCGAACATCAGGTTCTCGTCCATCACCTTGTCCGCATCCGGGCCAGAGGCGTGGGCTGCGGCCTGAAGCGTTTTTTGGATGCAGAAGGAGCGCGGGTCCGCCCGGTGGCCGTTGCTGTAGCTGGGACCGCGCTGGCTCCAGTTGGAGAACTTGCACTCCGAAAGGCAGCCCATGCAATCCGTCTGGTCCGCCACAATCAGGCGCGCGCGGTCGGGGGTGACAAACACAAGTGTGGAATCAGGGGTGCGCAGGGCTTCAACAAATCCCTCGCGTTCCCACTGCTGCACACGCGCCACGTCCTGCGGCTTGAGGAACACCTCGCGCTTGCGCGGGCCAACCCCGTAGGCGACACTCAGTTCTTCCGTGGCTTCGGTGGCGTAGGGCACCTGGTGCTCGGTGCGCTGGCGCAACTCGTGCAGAAAGCCGTTGTTCACGGCGGAAGAGTAAAACCCCGTGGGGGAAAAGCGGTTGAGGTACACATCGCCTTTTTCAAGGGTCAGCAACCGGCGCTTCCATGCATCGGGGATCGGGCTTTCCGTGGTCAGCAGCGGGCGGGTGCCAAACTGGAAGGCGATCGGCCCCAGTTCCTCACTGTCAATCCAGTTCTGCCATTCCTCCAGCCACCAGACGCCACCGGCCATGATGATGGGGGTGTTGTCCAGCCCGAAGCCACGCATGGCCTGGCGCAGGGCCAGCACACGCGGGTAGGGGTCTTCTGGTGCGAAGGGGTTTTCCGTATTGGACAGGCCGTTATGCCCGCCCGCGCGCCACGGGTCCTCGTACACAACGCCGCCCAGCAGGTCGGACGCCTTGCTGTACGAGCGCTTCCACAACGCATTGAACGCACGGGCGGATGAAACGATAGGATAGTAGTGCACGCCAAACTGGGCGGCTATGTCGGCCAGCCGGTAGGGCATGCCAGCGCCACAGGTCAGGCCGTGGATCAGCCCCCTCGCCCCTTCCAGCACCCCGGTGATAACCCGCTCGGAAGCGGCCATTTCCCACAGGATGTTGGCATGGATGCGGCCCTTGCCACCAGAGACCTCGTGCGCAATGCGCGCCTGCGCAATGCCGCCACGAATGGCGTAGTCCACAAGCTCCTCATGCCGTTCACGGCGGGTACGGCCATGGTACACCTGCGGGACCGGCTGACCCTGTTCGTCATAGCTGTCCGCATTGACGATGGAGATCGTGCCAGCACCCCCCGCAGCAGCCCAGGCCCCGGCCGATGCCCCTGTGGAAACAGAAACACCCTTGCCGCCCTCAACCAGCGGCAGGACATCCGTCCCCCCCATGCGAAGCGTGTTAATCGCCTTCATGACTATCCTGTCGTTTCTCTAAGATACCCGTCTCTGGTCCGCCACGCGCGGGGGGGAGGAGGCTCCCCCCCGCGCATGTCAGGCTGCCTTATTCGGCGTCCCGGCGCGGTGCGCGGGCAGGTTTTTCACCCACGGTTTCCGTAATGTCGGCACCCGTGGCTTGGTCCACAACGCGCATGGACAGCTTGACCTTGCCGCGATCGTCAAAGCCGATCACCTTGACCTTGACGGCGTCTCCGTCCTTGACCACATCGGCGGTGCGGCCAACGCGGCCCTGCGCCAGTTCGGAAATGTGAACCAGACCGTCACGCGCGCCAAGGAAGTTGACGAACGCGCCAAAGTCGGCGGTCTTGACAACCTTGCCATCGTAGATGCGGCCCAGTTCGGGCTCGGCCACAATGCCGTTAATGCGTTCGAGCGCCTTTTTGGTCTGGTCTTCGGCGGTGGCGGCAATGGTGATTGTGCCATCATCCCCAATATCCACCTTGGCGCCGGAATATTCCACGATTTCGCGGATGACCTTGCCGCCCGAACCAATGACGTCACGGATTTTTTCACGCGGCACCTTGATGGTGGTGATGCGCGGCGCCGTGGTGGCAACGGTCGTGCGGTTTTCGGTCAGCGCCTTGCTCATTTCGCTCAGGATGTGCAGGCGACCATCACGCGCCTGGCCCAGGGCGATCTTCATGATTTCAGGCGTGATGGACGTGATCTTGATGTCCATCTGCAAGGCGGTCACGCCTTCTTCGGTCCCGGCGACCTTGAAGTCCATGTCCCCCAGGTGATCTTCGTCACCCAAGATGTCGGACAGGACGGCAAACTTGTCGCCTTCCTTGATCAGGCCCATGGCAATACCGGCCACGGGGCGCTTGAGGGGCACACCGGCGTCCATAAGGGCCAGCGAGCTACCGCAAACGGTCGCCATGGAGGAGGAGCCGTTGCTTTCCGTAATTTCGGACACAACGCGCACCGTGTAGGGGAATTCCTTGCGGTTGGGCATCAGCGGGTGCAGGGCGCGCCATGCCAGCTTGCCATGCCCGATTTCACGCCGGCCGGGGGAGCCCACGCGACCGCACTCGCCCACGGAGTAGGGAGGGAAGTTGTAGTGGAGCAGGAAGTTGGTGCGGTATTCGCCTTCGAGCGCGTCAATCACCTGTTCGTCCTGCCCGGTGCCTAGCGTGGTCACGACCAGCGCCTGGGTTTCGCCACGGGTGAACAGGGCGGAGCCATGCACGCGCGGCAGCACGCCCACTTCGGGCACAATCGGGCGCACGGTCACAAGGTCACGCCCGTCAATGCGCTTGCTGGTCTTGAGCACCGAGGTGCGGACCACGTCGGCTTCGAGGTCCTTGATCATGGGCTTGGCGGCGGCCACGTCCAGCTCGGCGGCTGTCAGTTTTTCAACAATGGCGCCCCGTGCGGCCTTGAGCTTTTCGTAGCGGACCTGCTTCTGCTTTTCCTTGTAGGCATCGGCAATCAGCTTGCGGCCCAGCTTGTCCACGTGCTTACGCAGGGCGGCCTCTTCCTTGCTTTCGCTCGGCAGGTCCCACGGTTCCTTGGCGGCGTGTTCGGCCAGGGCGATAATAGCGTCGAGCACGGGCTGGAAGGCAGCGTGGCCAAAGGTCACGGCATCGAGCATCACGTCTTCGGACAGTTCGGAGGCTTCGGATTCCACCATCAGCACGCCTTCGGCCGTGCCCGCCACTACCAGGTCAAGGTTGCTTTCCTTGATCTGTTCAATCGTGGGGTTGAGGATGAACGCGCCATCGGCAAAGCCAACGCGGGCCGCACCCACGGGGCCAAAGAACGGAATACCCGACAGGGTGAGTGCCGCCGAGCAGCCGATCAGGGCGGGGATGCTCGGATCGTTTTCCATGTCGTGGGTCAGCACCGTGGCGATGACCTGCACCTCATTGCGGAACCCTTCGGGGAAGAGGGGGCGAATGGGGCGGTCGATCAGGCGGGAGACCAGGGTTTCGTTTTCGGAAGGACGGCCTTCACGCTTGAAGAACCCGCCGGGGATCTTGCCAGCCGCGTAGGCTTTTTCCTGGTAGTTGACGGTCAGGGGGAAAAAGTCCTGACCGGCCTTGACGTCGCGCGCGCCAACAGCGGTACACAGGACCACGGTTTCGCCGTAGGTGACCAGCACGGCGCCGTCGGCCTGACGGGCGACCTTGCCGGTTTCGAGCACCAGCGGGCGACCGGCCCACTCAAGTTCTTTACGAAAGTAGTTAAACATTCTGTCGTCTCATCTTCTGTTTACAGAGTCTTTGTTCAAAACCACAAAAAACAGCGGGACAGAACCGAATGGCAGACAGCGCCTCGGACGGCATGGAGACTGGCGGCAGCACCGCCCAGGCGCCATGTGGTCGGAAACGCCGTGGCCTTACCCGGAACGTTAGTGCCCGCGTGCCAAGCCTGTGGCGTAGTACAACGGTTATATGGGGGTTTGGCGGCCATAAGGCCAGCACAAAAACCCCCACAAACCCGATCCAGCCAACCCACAGGCCCGGCATGCCGCCGGCCCCACGGGCAAAATGGCTGGAATTAGCGGCGCAGACCCAGACGCGCGATCAGCGCTTCGTAGCGGCTCTGGCTTTTACCACGCAGGTAGTCCAGCATGCTGCGACGACGACCAACCATGATCAGCAGGCCACGGCGGGAATGGAAATCCTTCGCGTGGGTCTTGAGGTGGTCGGTCAGGTTGTTGATGCGCACGGTCAGGATTGCGACCTGCACTTCAGGCGAACCCGTGTCGCCCGGGGCGGTCTGGTATTCGGCAATAACTTCGGTACGGCGTTCAGCGGTAATCGACATCACATGTCTCCATCAGAAAAATGTCATAGAATCCGTACTGGCCTGAGCAGCCCTTCCTCAAGGCGGCCAAGGCCCAGCACACGCCCTGCGTCCATGACACGCACGGTCCCCGAGGCGTCGGTCTGGGGGATACGTCCCATCAGATCCAACAGGCTCAGGGCCCGCCCGTGGCGCAGAAGAACAGCTTCCTCCTCCGTCAGGGCCAGCGCCGGGATGTCGGCCAGCGCGGTCTCGACCGGAAGAAGCAGTTCCGCAGAAGCATGGGCGTTGTCGTCGTTTGGCGTCAGTTTGTCCAGCATAATTGCATCGGCCTGGGTAAAAGGCCCCACGCGCAGGCGGCGTAGCACCGCAATATGGCCAACCGTGCCACAGGCCAGCGCCACATCCCGCGCAAGGGCGCGCATGTACACGCCCTTGCCGGATTCGACCTCGAACACCGCCGTGTCCGCATCGGGGCGGGCGATCAGCTCAAAACGGTCCACGCG
>CALCDN010000220.1 GCA_937900755.1 uncultured Acetobacter sp.
CTGCTGTCCTGCGCGACCGGCACGGCGGAGGTGCAGGCCGCGCACCCCGCACTGGAGGAGGCCGCGCAAGCGGGCGGGGGTGGTCTGCGGGTGGCGCCTGAGCTTGTGCAGCGCGCCCGGCTGGATGACCTGCTGGGCGCGGAGGCCGTGCACCAGGGTGTGGCCATGCTGGCGCATATTCTGCCCTCGCTCTCGCTGGAGGAGGCGCTGGAGCGCCCCGGCCCCGTCTTGGTGCTGGACCAGGTGACGGACCCGCGCAATGTGGGGGCCATCTTGCGCTCGGCGGCGGCTTTTGGCGCGGCCTGCATTGTGGTGCAGGACCGCAACGCACCCGAAGAGACGGCCGTGCTGGCCAAGGCGGCGTCCGGTGCGCTGGAAACCGTGCCTTTTGTGCGCGAGGTCAACCTGTCCCGCGCCATAGAAATGCTCCAGAAGGCCGGATGCTGGACCGTGGGGCTGGATGCGGGGGGCACAATCCTGAACGGCGCCGGGTTTGACGGGCGGCGCGTGGCTCTTGTGCTGGGTGCCGAAGGGCGCGGCCTGCGCCGCCTGACGCGAGAAAGCTGTGATGAAATTGCGGGCCTGTACATGCCCGGCGATATGGAAAGCCTGAATGTGTCCGTGGCGGCCGCCCTGGGGCTTTACGAACTTGTGCGGCGCGGCATGCCTGCGGCGTAGCAGCCCGCGGCAACAAAAAAACCAACATAATACCCGATATCGGCCCCACCCAGCCAATGGGCAACGGGGCCGGTATAGATGCTGCTGGTGGAAAACAGCCCAATGGTCAGGGCCGAAGTTATGGTGAAAATGCTTGCACCGCGTGTCCACCCCGTGGGGGCCGGGCGGGGGGTGTGGTCCGTGCAGTACCAGTCCGCCAGCACAATGCCCGTCCATGGGGCAATCCAGTACATGGTGACCATAAGGTAGTCCGTATAGAATGTGGCGTACTGCCCCGCCCCGGCAACGGCCAGGGCGTAGCCCAGGGAGGCTGTCAGCACGGCGGCAACCACCCGGGGCACGTGCAGCCCGGCGGAAATCAGGCTGTAACTGGCCGTGTTGTCGTTGAACGAGTTGCCGGTAATGGAGGACAGCGCAATGGCGGCCAGTGCAAATGTGCCCAGTGGCCCCAATGTGTGCTGGAGCGAGGCAATAACCGCCGTGGGCGAGGCATCCACCACGCTCCCTGCCGAGATAAGGCCCAGAATCTGGAACGGAATGGCCGATGCCAGCAGGCCGGACAGCGCCAGCAGCACCACTTTTTTAGGGTTGGCGCTGGCAGGCAGGTAGCGCGTGTAATCCGATGAGTAGGACGCCCACGAGAGGTTGAAGCTGACCAGCACACCCACAGCGAGCAAAAACGTGCTCACGCCCACGGGGTGATGGCTGGCAAGGGGGGCCTGCCCGCGTATGGCAAACACAATGCCAATCAGCGCAAAGGCCAGCAACAGGAATGCACCAAGGTATTTCTGCAACGCCTGGACCACATGGTGGCCGTAGATGGAGGCCACCATCTGCACCCCCGCCAGCACCCCAAGAGCAGCCCAGAACGGCATGGCCATGCCACCGGCGAGCAGGAGTGCGATCAGGGCGGTGGCGGCGGGCACGTTGTTCACCGCGTCCCACCCCACGCAGTAAATCCAGTTCAGGAATGCGGGCAGGCGCAGGCCCTTCTGCCCCAGCGCGCGGCGGGAGGCCTCCATTTGCGTCAGCCCGGTGGACGGGCCAATGGCGGCGGCAAGGGCTACGGGCAATGCGCCAATCAGGTTGCCCAGCACAACGGCTGCAACACCTGTTTTAAAGTCCAGCCCCATGCTTGCCAGCAATGCGCCGGTTACCCAGCCACCCGGCCCCAGATTGGGGGCGAAATGGCTCCAGAATACGCGGTCCATCTTCATGGTTTTGAGGTGTGCGGGCACGGGTTCGCGCACGGCGGCGGCCGACATGTCTTCCATCATGGCATGCGCGCGGGGGG
>CALCDN010000221.1 GCA_937900755.1 uncultured Acetobacter sp.
TGACCAGCGCCGCGCGTTTACGCTGGGCTCCACATTGCGCACGGCGGGGGGGGCGGCAGGGTCGGGCACGGTTGTGCCCTCTGGCATGGTGGTGGAGGGCATGGGGTTAAAAAACGCCTGTTATTGCGGCGTCCATGTCTTGGTTTTGAAGTTGTGGTGCCCCTCGATAAAGCGGGACGTGCCGGATTTGGAGCGCATGACCAGCGAGTGCGTGACCGCCTGGTGCGGGTACTGCCGCACGCCGCGCAGCAGCGCACCCGTGGTCACCCCCGTGGCGGAGAACAGCACGGAGCCTGCGGCCATGTCGTGCAGGTCCAGCTTGCGGTCGGGGTTTTTGCCGGGGTTCATCTTCTGGGCGCGGGCGCGCTGGGCGTCGTCCTCAAACAAAAGGCGGCCCTGCATCTGGCCTTCCACGCAGCGCACGGCGGCGGCTGTGAGCACCCCTTCGGGTGCGCCACCCGAGCCTACGTAAATATCGACCTGGCTGCTGTCCAGGCAGGCGGCAATGCCACCGGCCACGTCACCATCGCTCAGCAGGCGCACGCGCGCACCGGCGGCGCGGGCGCGGGCGATCATTTCCTCGTGGCGTTCGCGGTCGAGCGTGCACAGCAGCAGGTCCTGCACACTTTTGCCGCGTGCCCTGGCAAGGTTCTTCAGGTTGGTTTCAATCGTGTTTTCAAGGTCAACCACGCCATCTGGCAGGTTGGGGCCAACCACGATCTTGTCCATGTACACGTCCGGTGCGTGCAAAAAATTGCCGCGCTCGGCCAGCGCCACCACGGTAATGGCGTTTGGCATGTCCTTGGCGCACAGGTTCGTGCCTTCGAGCGGGTCCACGGCAATGTCCATGGCCGGGCCGCCGGAGCCTACTTTTTCGCCAATATAAAGCATGGGCGCTTCGTCCATTTCACCCTCGCCAATGACCACGGTGCCATCGATGGCCACGGTGTCAAAGGCGATGCGCATGGCTTCCACCGCAGCGCCATCGGCATCGTTCTTGCGGCCACGGCCCGTCCAGCGGGCAGAGGCAAGGGCCGCCGCTTCGGTCACGCGCACCAGCTCGAGAGCCAGGTTGCGGTCGGAAACAACGAAGGGGGAGGGGCCAATGGAATCAGACATGAGAAAGCAAGGTCCTTAATTGCACAATCGATCGTAAGGCAGGAACGGGGCTGGCCAAGGGGGTCTCAGGCGGCCTCGATTCGAATCACGACTGTGGAGTCTGTCACAACGCTCAGGGCGTCAATCCGGGTCACGGCGTCCTGCATGGCGGCCTCGGATGTCCGATGTGTGACCAGAACAAGGGGAACATAAGGCGTGCTGTCATTTTCCGCCGGGTGCTGGAGCATGCTGCGCAGCGATACGCCACAGTCACGCAGGATGGCGGTAATGTCGGCAATGACGCCGGGGCGGTCTTCCACCATCAGGCGCAGGTAGAAAGCACCCTCACCGCTGGAAATGGGGCAGGCCCGCAGCGGAGGCAGGGTGCTGCTCTGCACGCCCCAGACCGGCAGGGTGTTGCCGCGTGCAATGTCGAGCAGGTCCGCCGTGACCGCGCTGGCAGTAGGGCCGGCACCTGCCCCCCGGCCTTCGATCATGATCCGGCCGACAAATTCGCCTTCGGCCACCACGGCGTTGAACACCCCGTCCACCTGGGCGAGCGGGGCGTGCTGGGGCACAAGGCAGGGGGTTACGCGCGCATGCAGCCCGGCGTCACTCATGCTGGCAAGGCCGAGCAGCTTGATGCGGTAGCCAAGGGCGCGGGCAAAGGTCTGGTCCACAGCCCCTATGCGGCGGATGCCCTCCACATGCACGCTGTCAAACGCCACGGGCTGGCCAAAGGCAAGGCCTGCCAGAATGGTCAGCTTGTGGGCCGCGTCCAGCCCGTCCACGTCGGTGGAGGGGTCGGCCTCGGCGTAGCCCAGGTCCTGCGCGTCCTTGAGCACGGTGGCAAAGTCCTTGCCCGTCTCGCGCATGACGGTGAGGATGTAGTTGCATGTGCCGTTGAGAATACCGCCCACGCGCAACAGGCGGTCCGCCGCAAGCCCTTCGCGCACGGTTTTAATGGCGGGAATACCGCCCGCGACCGCGGCTTCAAACAGCAGGGGGGCGTTGTTGTCAGCACTCAGGCGGGCCAGGGTGGAGCCGTGCAGGGCCAGCAGGGCCTTGTTGGCGGTCACCACCGGCTTGCCAGCCTTCAGGGCGGCCTCCACCAGCGTGCGGGCTGTGCCCTCGGCCCCGCCTATCAGTTCCACCACCACGTCCACGTCCGGGTCGTTCACCAGGTCGGCCGCGTTGTCGTACCAGCGCAGGGCGGACACATCCACCCCACGGTCGCGCGTGCGCTCACGCGCACTTACGGCCACAACCTCCAGCGGGCGGCCTGCGCGCGCACTCAGCAGGTCCGCGTTGGCGCGCAGCAGTTTAATAACGCCCGCGCCAACCGTGCCGAGCCCGGCAATGCCCAGACGAAGGGGAGAAGAAGAGGAACAGGATGTCACGGTGTCACAGACTCCGGTTTGGGGGCTGGGTTGGAAGAGGGAGGGGCCTTGACGCCGTGTGCCGCCATGAAGCCCTTGATGGAGCGCAGGGCCTGGCGCAGGCGGTGTGTGTTTTCCACCAGCCCGATGCGGACGTGGTCATCGCCATATTCGCCAAAGCCCAGGCCCGGAGCCACGGCCACGCCTGCCTCCTCAAGCAGCAGCTTGGAGAAGGCGACACTCCCCATCTCGCGGAAGGGCTCGGGAATGGGCGCCCATGCGAACATGGAGCCCTCGGGGGAGGGCACGTCCCATCCGGCGGAGTGCAGGCCCTTGATCAGCACGTCGCGCCGGTCCTTGTACAGGTTGCGCAGGTCGGCAACACAGTCCTGCGGGCCGTTCAGCGCGGTTACGGCGGCGACCTGAATGGGGGTGAACGCCCCGTAGTCCAGGTAGGACTTGATGCGTGTCAGCGCCGAGATCAGCCGTTCGTTGCCTGCGGCAAAGCCCACGCGCCAGCCTGCCATGGAGTAGGTCTTGGACAGGGAGGTAAATTCCACCGCAATGTCGCGCGCACCGGGTACGGCCAGGATGGACGGGGGCACCAGGTCGCCAAAATAGATTTCCGCATAGGCCAGGTCGGAGAGAATCCAGATTTCCTCGCGCCGGGCAAAGGCGACCAGTTCCTTGTAAAAATCCAGATCGGCCAGATACGCCGTGGGGTTTGAGGGGAAGTTGACAATCAGTGCCGTGGGCTTGGGCACGGAGTGGCGCACCGCGCGGTGGAGGGCGCGCAGCATGTCCTCATTCGGGGTGGCGGGGATGGAGCGCACGGAGGCCCCGGCGATAATGAACCCGAACCTGTCTCTTATACACATCTGACGCTGCCGACGATACTCCTTGTGTAGA
>CALCDN010000222.1 GCA_937900755.1 uncultured Acetobacter sp.
CTGGGTGGCACCGACCCCGCCAGCGAGGTGTACGTCACGAACAAGGCCATTCAGCCCCACCATGCGGGTATGCGCTCCTTTATGCACATGCTCCCCGAAACCACATCCGAAGCCGAGTTGCTGACCCTGATCGGGCGGTTGAACAACGACCCCGAAATTCATGGTATTCTGGTGCAGCTTCCCCTCCCCAACGGGCTGGATGCGCGCCGCATTACCAACACCATCGCCCCCGAAAAGGATGTGGATGGTCTGGGCGAGGTCAACGCTGGCCGTCTGGCGGTGGACCTGCCCGGTATTGTGCCCTGCACCCCGCTCGGGTGCCTGATGCTGCTGCGCGCCGAACTGGGCAGCATGCAGGGCCTGCACGCCGTGGTGATTGGCGCATCCAACCTTGTGGGCAAGCCCATGGCGCTGCTGTTGCTGGCCGAAGGCTGCACAGTCACCCTGGCCCATATTCACACGCGTGATACGGCAGCCCTTGCCCGCGAGGCCGATATTCTGGTGGTGGCCACCGGCTGCCGCGAACTGGTCAGGGGGAGCTGGATCAAACCGGGTGCGACGGTCATTGACGTGGGCATTACCCGCACCCAGACTGAAAGTGGCAAAACCCGCCTAGTGGGTGACGTGGCGTTTGATGAGGCCGTCAAGGTGGCCGGGCGCATTACCCCCGTGCCCGGTGGTGTTGGCCCCATGACCATTGCCTGCCTGCTCAAAAACACGCTTATGGCGGCACTGATGCAGATCGAGGGAAAAACCGAATGAGCCTGAACCGCCTTTGCGTTGAACTGATCCCCCGCTCCGCCGAGTCCCTGGCGCAGGATATGGAAACCGTTAAAACCGTTTTCCCCGTGGCGGATACGCTCAACATCCCCGACCTCATGCGCTTTCCCCTGCGCAGCTGGGATGCGGCGGCACAACTGCGCCCGGCCTTCCCCCGCGTTATCCCCCATATCCGCGCCATAGACATTGCCCCCCAGGCCCCATTGCCGGGCGCTGAACAGGACGGCCTGGAGGAAATTCTGGTCATACACGGGGACCCCCCGGCGGACCTGTCCATGCGCACGTACCCCAACAGCACGGAAAGCATTATCCGCCGCTACCGCAAGGAAGCGCCGCACCTGCGGGTCTATGCCGCCTTTGACCCCTACCGCCGCGCACCGTGGAAGGAACTGGAGGATATCGCCCGCAAAAAGGAGGCCGGAGCCTGCGGCTTTTTCACCCAGCCCGTATTTGACTACAAACTGTTCGACCTGTGCCGCGAATGGCTGGACGGCGAGGATGTGTTCTGGGGGCTGTCCCCCGTTATTGGCCCGCGCTCGCGCTCCTACTGGGAGACCACGAACCATATTGTGTTCCCCAAGGATTTTTCCACAACACTTGAGTCCAACATTGCCTTTGCCCAGACCGTCCTGCGTGAACTGGCCCGCGACAACGGCAGCGCCTATCTGATGCCCGTCCGCATCAAACTGGAGCACTACCTCCCTGCCCTGCTCGAAGCGGTGTCCTGAACAGGCACGCCCTGGCGAACAGGTCCCAAGCTCCGGTTCCGCCGGGTGTGCCGCTTTAACCAACGGGGTTCGGCGTGGTGTTTCATCTTCTCTCCTTTCATGGCGCTCTGGTCGGTTTTACCAGCCAGCACCTGCACCCGCTGTGCCCCACCGCGGGTACAAGCCGCACCACCACCCCCGTTGTGCTGGACATGCAGAGCAACACACTGGCCCCCGGTGGGGCCTTTGTAGCTGTCCAGCCCATAAACACCCTTGCCAGGCGCCCCCTTGTGGCGCTCCGGGCGGGCAATGCCTACCTGTCCAGCAGAAGCCCCACCCAGTTTGAGGCAGTCCCCCTGTGCGCCACATTGACGCATTTTCTGCTCCTTACCCCCGAACACACCGACCTGCTGCGCACCCTGCTGCGGGGCACATGGCATGATGGGCGCACATTTGTGGGACGGCCGACCTGCACCGGGCACGACCTCCAGCTTGGCGCGCACAAATGGCCCGTGGAGCAGCTTCAGGCTGAAATCCGGGCGGATACGCTCACCTTGTGGACCAGCGCCGCCCCGAAAAAGGTGACCCTGAGCGCCTGCCCGTCCCGCGCGCTGGAAAACCTGCTCGAATATGTAACCGAACTGCTCGAGGTCGGGGCCTTCCGCCGAGCGCTCAGCCCATGGGCCACGGTGGATGACGTGCGCGAACAGGTGCTCAGGTTAAGCGTCACGCCCTCCGCCATTGCGCCTTGCATTGTTCTGGCCCAGCTATGCTGCCAGTACGGACAGGGGGCACTGGGCGAGCGGTTTGCCGCCTATGCGCAGTCCTTTGCCCAGATGACCGATCTGGTGTGGCTACAGGCCCTTATAGCTTTGCGTATGCGCAACCATGCCCGTGCCGCCGACCTGCTGGCTATTGCCCTGCGCGAGCGTTACCCCAGACAGGATTTTTCGGCCACGCTGCCAGTACTTCTTGCGCGCCTGCGGCAAGGAGAGGACACACTGCTGCTTGTGCCCGACATGCTGTATGAGCACGACCTGCCCAGCTTTGACGAACGGTTTGACACGCTTTTGGTGCCCATGCGGCTGGCGGCCGGAAATGGCGCGGATGTCCGCCAGATTTACGCCATGCTGTTTGAAAACGCCTACCAGCGGCTCAACACCACCACCGACCTGCGCCTGCTCGAAACCGAAGCCCGGCTGAACGGCCTGAACTGGTGGACCGAAACCGCCATGGGCCACACAAGCTGGCTGGCCGGGCTTATGGCCGAGGCCGACGCCCACTACGCCCTTGCCCGCCGCCTGGCCTTGCAGGAAGGGGCCATGCCATCGCCCGACAATGCGGGTATTTTCTCATGGCTGAGCGCTGCAGAATGTGGCCAGCTTGCCAGCCGCGCCATACCGGAGCGCACGGGTGTCTCTCGCTGGGAGTGGCGGTTCAGCATGGCGGGAGCGCCTGCGGCCCTGTGCCTGGTCTTTGCGTGTGACAGCACGAACTTCCACCTCCTGCCCGGGCTTGTTCTGTCCCTGCTCCAGGCCTACCGGCAGGACCGTTCCTTGGGGCCTGTGCAGTTGTGTCTTGGCGTTGCCAACCCCAACACGGAACAACTGGCCTTCTTGCGCACCATCGCCGACTGGCTGGAACAATACGCCACCAGCCTGCGCCTGAGCTTTGGCTACGGCGCCACCGCCGCGCGGGACACAACCCTTGAACCCGCGCTACGCTACCTGATTTTGCCAGACATTGCCGCCCAGTTCCGCTGCCCGGTCCTGACGGGGGATTGCGCGGGGTATTTTCCAGCCAATACCGCCACATTGCTGCGCACGCTCAAAAACACCAGCACCTACGGGTTTGACCTGGCGCTGTTCAACCACGATGGCCAGCAGACCAGCGGCACACCATGGAGCCTTGGCACGGATACGGCCTATTTTGGCGAACCCGAACGCCTGCCCGCTATTGCCGCGTTCCTGAGTGATTACCTCAATACCGTTTATACTCCGCACAGTACGGTCCACACCGCCATGGACCGGTGCGCGCTGGCGCAAATGCTGCGCCACTTCATTCTGCCCCGGTGGAACACCCTGTCCGTCCGGTTTTTGAACGAGGGACCAGCCATTCTGGCCATGCCCACGGAGCGGGTTGGAGATGGTGCGGTGCTGGTCTCGCAGGCGGATGTGCTGCATGACCTGGCTGTCCACACTCCCCGCAGGGCCAGCAGGCCAACCCCACCCACACCCTGAACGGCCAGCCGTGCCACGCTGGCCGTTCATGCGCGGTGCTAGTGCCCCGCACTTCCGTAAAGAGCGGTCAGGCTGGCGGCCCCCAACTGGTGGTGGTGCACCATAAACCCGACCAGGGCCGGGCTTGCATCTGGTGCAACATCCAGCCCGGGCACGTCCAGCGCATACACCGTAAACACATAGCGGTGCACCCGCCCCGCAGGAGGTGCCGCCCCCCCGTAACCGGGTGTGCCAAAATCGGTGCGGACCTGCATGGCGCCTTCTGGCAGGCGGGCCTTGCCCGAACCCGCCCCTTCGGGCAGGGCCATTGTGGTGGGGGGGATATTCACCACAACCCAGTGCCACCAGCCCGAGCCGGTCGGGGCATCGGGGTCATAGACCGTGACCACAAAGCTTTTGGTCCCCTGTGGCGCCCCCTGCCAGTGCAGGGCGGGGGAGAGGTTTTGCCCGCTCTGGCCCATGCCATTGTAAACCTGGGCCTGTGGCAGCACAGCACCATTGGCAAAGGTGGGGCTTGTCAGAACAAACGCCATGACAGGCTCCCCCTTACCAGTTTTTGCTGATCAGCCAGAATTCTTCGGATGTCAGGGTCACGCGTTCGCCGGATTCGGCGGCGGCACTGGCCAGCGCCTCAATCCGTTCAATCATGATGACCTTGCGCACATGGGTTTCGGATGTTTCCGCACTGGTTTTGAGAACACCAAGCGAAACACCGGAAGCCTTGGCCACACGGGCCGCATCGAGCAGAGCATAGGACATGCCAGAACGTCTCCTTACGTAAACTTATGTGCCAGAGTGGAACTGTATCTGGCTTCTCGCAACTGAATCTGGCCTTGTGCGGTCCTCTGCGCAAGCCCTGTGGTGTGGAGGCAGCCCCCCTTTCCCTCTGGCATTGCGTTCCCCTATTGCGTAAACCCGGCACACCATGAGCAACCGCACCGAAGATTTTGACTTCCACCTCCCCGAAGCCCTGATCGCGCAGGAGCCCGCCCGCCCGCGCGAGGCCGCCCGCCTGCTGGATGCAACGACCCCGCACACACTGGTGGACCGCCATGTGCGCGACCTGCCCCGTCTGCTGCGCGGGGGGGACCTGCTGGTGGCCAACAATACGGCAGTTATCCGCGCACAGCTCCACGCCCGGCGTGGCGTGGCCAGAATTGGCATCACCCTCGACCAGATCCGCCCCGATGGCACATGGCACGTGCTGGTGCGTAACGCCCGCCGCCTGAAGGTGGGCGATACGCTGAGCTTCCCCCATTCGGACCAGACAGCCCAGGTGACAGCCCTTGAGCCTGGCGGTGGGGCCAACCTGCGCTTTTCGTGCGAGGGGGACGCGTTTGACGCGTTCTTGCTCGCGGATGGCGCCCTGGCCCTTCCCCCCTACATCCACCGCCCCAATGGCCCCACGGCGCAGGACAGCAAGGACTACGCCACCATTTTTGAGCGCTACAAGGGTGCCGTGGCCGCCCCCACCGCCGGGCTGCACTTCACCCCTGAACTGCTTGCCGCAGTCGATGCAACAGGGGCACAGCGGTGCACCCTGACGCTGCATGTGGGAGCAGGCACGTTCCTGCCCGTGCGCGCGGACGATATTGCACACCACCACATGCATTCCGAACACGGGGTGATCACCCCCGAAACGGCCAAGCGCATCAACGCCACGCGGGCGGCGGGGGGGCGTATTGTCGCCATTGGCACCACCACCTTGCGCCTGCTTGAAAGTGCCGCGGACGAACGCGGCGTTGTGCACCCGTTCGCGGGGGAGACCGCCATTTTCATCCGTCCCGGTTACCGCTTCCGGGCTGTGGATGTGCTGATGACCAACTTCCACCTACCCCGCTCCACCCTGTTCATGCTGGTCTGCGCCTTTGCCGGGCAGGACCGGGCAAAGGCCGCCTACGCCCATGCGCTGGACACGGGCTACCGCTTTTACTCCTATGGCGATGCCTGCCAGCTGACATGCGCAAACAGCCTCCATGCCACCTGACGTTGCTCCCTCCTCCCCCTCGACCCACCGCCCCGCAAGGACC
>CALCDN010000223.1 GCA_937900755.1 uncultured Acetobacter sp.
CCACCCCCACCGCGCGCCTACATGGTACCCGTTGCCCCCATGGGACCACCGCCGGGTTACTATTACGGAGCACCGGGGGGCTATTACTCAGGCTGGTAAGCTCCAGCCCGCCTGAACGTGCAGGTCCCGAGGCCTCACATCCGGGTATTCGGTCCGGGTGTTCACAGGGTTCGGGCCTGCGCCAGCACCGCCTCCACATGGCCGGTAACCTTGACCTTGGGCCAGATATGGGCGACGTGGCCCTTGGCATCGATCAGGAAGGTCGTGCGCTCTATGCCCATATAGGTGCGGCCATACATGGATTTTTCCACCCATACACCATAGGCCTCGGTCACATGCCCGGCCTCGTCCGATGCCAGTGGGAATGTCAGGCCGTATTTGGTGGCGAAGGCATCCAGCTTTTTAACCGGATCGCGCGAGACGCCAATGACGGTAAGCCCGGCCTGTTCAAACGCCTGCAATGCCTCATTGAACCCACAGGCTTCCTTGGTGCAGCCCGGCGTGTCCGCCTTGGGGTAAAAATACAGCACAAAAGCCGTGCCTTCCAGTGCGCCACTCTGCACCGTGCGCCCGCCACTGGCGGCCATGCTGAAGGCTGGCGCCTTGTCCCCAACATGCAGGGGATGATTTTTTTCCATGATCCGAAACTCCATTATGGTGTGCGCGGGATTGCCTGTGGTCAATTCCCGGGCCGTTCGACTGAACCCGCGGGGATAACTGGACCTGCCAGTTTTTCAAAACAGTTCCGCACGTCCCGTGCCAGGGTGTTGGCCCGCTCCATCAGTTCGGGCAGGGTGCGGGCCTTCATGTTTCTGAGCAGAATATTCAGCGCGGCTGGCGCCATATCCGCCTCCAGTTCCCTGGGGGGGACTGGCCCACACAGCAAACGCAGCAGGGCCTGCAGACGCCGCCAGAAAAAATCTGCCTGTTTCAGCAATTTTGCATCCGCCACGTCCAGCGCGCCGCAACGCTCCAGCCGCCCCAGAGCCAGCCGGGTGGACGGGCTGCGGGCCGCGGGGTCCGCCGCCACCAGCTGAAAAATCTGGGCTATGAATTCCACCTCCATAAGCCCGCCCGCCCGGCGCTTGACATCCCATACCGAACTTGCAGGCAGGTCACGCGCCAGTCGCTCGCGCATGGTGCGGGCATCGGCCAGCAAGGCCGCACGGGTGGTGGGTATGGCGCGGATGCTGCCATCAAGCACTCGCTCCAGATCATGGGCCAGGGCGCGCCGCAGCGCCTGCGGTGCAGCCACAATACGTGCGCGTGTGAGCGCCATGCACTCCCACGTCCATGCCGCCTCCGTGTGGTAGCGCAAAAACGCCGTGCGCGGGACGGCAACCGGCCCCGCCGCGCCAGAGGGCCGCAGGCGCATATCCACCGCGTATAGCGGGCCTTCCGGCCCCGGTGCGGTCAGGGCGGCAATGAAGGCATGGGCAAGACGGGTATAATACTGCCCCACGGCAACCGAACGCGGGCGCGAAAAGGCCAGCCCGTTGCCGGTATTGCCATTTGTGGCGGGCACCAGACTTGCCTGTATGTCCTCGGGGTGGTCAAACACCATGAGCAGGTCAAGGTCTGAGCCGGGCATCATCTCGCGCGAGCCAGCCTTGCCCATGGCGATAACCGCCATGCCCCCGCCGGGTACGCGCCCATAGCGGCGCACATGGTCCCGCTCCACGGCCTGCTTGATCACGGTCATGATTGTATCGGCCAGCAAGGTGCGCTCACGCTCGGCCTCGTCCTCGCCAATCCGTCCTTCCAGCAAGGCCACGGACAGGCGGAACTCCTCGCCGCGCAGGAGCGGGCGCAAGGTGGCCAGCAGTTCCTCCACATCGGCCACGTCCTCGGCCAGTGTTTTCAGCCGGGCGACCACATTGCGCCCTTCCTCGGGCTCGGGCGCCAGCAGCCCTTCCAGTGCGGAGGGCTTGTCCGCAAGATGGTCGGCCAGAAAGGCCGAGGCATCAAAAATACTGGCAATGCGATCGATCAGTTCGGGGTTACGCTCAAAAAGCGAGAGCAGTTGCACGCCTGCGTGCTGGCGGGCCAGCAGGGCGTCAAACCTGCGCAGGCAGGCCAGCGGATTGCCGCGCTGGCCAAAGTTCGCCAGGAGTGCTGGCAACAGCGCGCGCAGCAGCGCATGCGCGCGCTCCGAACGCAGGGCGCGCAGGCTGTTGCCACTCCACCGCCCCAGAACCTGTGCCGCCTCCGCGACCTGAGCAGAGGGAAAGCCGTATTTTTCCAAAAGTTCGGCGACCTGCCCCTCTTCAGGGCCGGGCATGAGCACACTGCCCGCCTCCATGCCATTCCGGGCTGGCTGAATAACAAAGTGCCGCTCAAAAATCCGCCGTGCCTCGCGCATGCGCGGGAGCATGTCCAGCGCCAGGGCCTCTCCATCGGGGTAGTTCATGAAAATGGCGAACGCATCAAACCCCGCCACCGTGTCGGGCAGGCTGTGGGTCTGGTGGTCCGCGCGCATCTGCAGGCGGTGTTCCGCATCGCGCAAAAAACGGTAAGTGCGGGCCAGCACCTCCGCCTCCGCGCGGGGCAGCCGGTGCGAACCCACCAGCTTTTTGAGCGCGCCAAAGGTTGTCTTGTCCCGCAGTCCGGGTTCGCGCCCGCCCCAGACAAGCTGCATGGCCTGGGCGATAAATTCAATTTCGCGTATGCCGCCCTGACCCAGCTTGAGGTTATGGCCCAACAGCCATGTGCGGCTGGCATCCGGGTCCGCCAGAACAGAATCGGGCAGTTGCGCCAGGTCCGTCCTGCCCGCCTTGCGGTAGCGGTCTATGCGGGCCTTCATATCGTGAATGTCATCTATCAGGGCAAAATCGAGGTGCTTGCGCCAAATGAACGGCCTGATCGCTGCCAGAAAGCGCCGCCCCAGCGTAAGGTCCCCCGCGACCGCCCGCGCCTTGATCATGGCCGCGCGCTCCCATGTCTGGCCCAGGCTCTCGTAATACAGCATGGCCGCCTGTACGGTCACCGCCGGGGGGGTGGACGATGGGTCGGGCCTGAGCCGCAAATCGGTACGAAAAACGTAGCCATTCGCATCGCGCGCTTCCATCAGGCTGACAAGATCGTTAGTCATACGCACAAATACACGTCGCACCGCGTCTGACTGGGAATACGTTGTGGGGTCGTACAACACTATCAGGTCGATGTCGGATGAAAAATTCAGTTCACGCGCACCAAGCTTGCCCATGGCCAGCACCACCAGCCCGCACCCCTGTGTGGGGTTTTCGGGGTGTGGCAGGTCAAGCTGCCCGGATTCATGGGCCTGCCACAGCATATGTTTGAGTGCGAGTTCGAGCGCGGTTTCCGCCAGACGGCTAAGGGTTTGTGTGACATCCTCCAACGACCAGAAGCCGCCAAGGTCCGCTATGGCGCAAATAAAAGCTATACGCTTTTTGGCATGACGAAGGAACGCCGCGACATACTCTCGCCCCGATGTGGCGTCAAACTGCGCGCATGTTGCAAACGCATCAAGCGCACAGCTATCTGGCCCCTTGTCCAGCAGGGCCGCAAAGGCTTGAATGTCCTCCCGCGCCAGATCGGACAGATAAGGGCTGTTTCCGCCGAGGCACACCATCAACTCGCGCGCACCGGGCAACGCCATGACCGCTGCCGCAATACCGCTCTGGCTGGCCAGTTCCAGCATGTCCTCAACAAACACGGTGGCTCTTTGCCCGTCTGCTGGAGCAGGCCAGTCCGCATCTGGCCAGGTCCGCGGGCCTTGCCTGCGGGTCTGCCTTACGTCACGGAAGAGAGAATGATCTGCCTGCGTCATGATATGGCCCGTACTGTGAACCATAAAGGCTTGCTGCGTTGACTTCCAACGGTCAAGACACCTCCCCCCCCCAGGGAACAAAAATTCCCCGATCCCTTGCCATTGGAGCGTGTGTGCTGCTCGCCCTGCCCTTTGCGGGGGTCGCGGCCCTGTTGGGCTGCATGGCGTTTGGCCCACTTGATATTACACCTGTCGTACGGCCTTTTCTGCCGATCACCATTATCAAGGGTGATCGCGCGCAGCCGCCCGCGGTCAGCCTGCAACTTGGCCATGCCGAGCTTCGCTGGAATGGCCTGCGCGAGGGCATGGGCGTGCCCATAGCCGTTGTTCTGCAGGACCTGCGCTTTACAGCGCCGGGCAACTGTCTCTTATACACATCTGACGCTGCCGACGATACTCCTTGTGTAGATC
>CALCDN010000224.1 GCA_937900755.1 uncultured Acetobacter sp.
CCTTCCCCGGTGGACAGGGTAATGCCGGGCACGTTGCTCAGGGCCTGCTCCAGCGTAAAGGCGCGCTGCTGCTTGATGAGTTCTTGCGGAATGACGTTGATGGTCTGCGGTGTGTCCCGCACGCTATCGGGCATCCTGGAAATATTGAGAACCTGACTATTTGTATTGCCAGACTGATACCCATCCTGGTCATCGGTGCCGGTATGCCCGCCAACGCGCACGGCAGGCAGGGTAATGGCCTGATCGGGTGCGACGGGTTCGGTCCCGCCGGGCTGGTCCTGCGCCTCGGCCTCCCCTGCGGCAAGGCCAAATCCCACGGAAACCCCAAGGGCCATGGCGGTGCGCAAGGTTCTGCTCTGTGTTGGCGGCCGCTGTGAGTAACCCATTCATTCTACTCCCCGCTCAGCCCTTGGGGGGAGGCTGAACGCTTTTGCAATTTGATTGAAACACTCCGTCTCATAATTTCAGCCAGCCCTTATATGCAAATGATTATCAATATCATGACAAACCTTCCCCGGTGATTGTGTGAATTCCGCCACAGAAAATAAATACCAATTTGGTGCTGTTTTTATTTTCTCCTGAAAAAATAACGATCCATCAAAATCAGTTTTTTATAGACCGAACGGTCTCCCCCAAGTTTTTTCAGTTTGATAACGATTCTCACTTGCAATTAAAGTCCTGCTTGGGCATTGCTCAGCCTCTGCACGGAAAAGTATAGACTCCCGAATAAGCAGGGGTTTTCTACTTTTTTACAATGGAACTTTTACGCAAAACAGGTCTGTACCATGCCCTCTGCCACGCAACTGACACAAAGCTTTTCTCCGTGGGATATGTTCCTTGGCGCAAGCACCCTTGTGCAGGGTGTCATGGCAGTACTGGCCCTGGCGAGCCTTGCAAGCTGGACCATTCTGCTCGCCAAATCCGTGGAGTTTGCCCGCACGCGAAAAAGCCTGATTTTATCACAAACCGTTCTGGAGGACTCCGAAACCCTGGACGGGGGAGAGGCCCATACACGCGACTGCCGCATTGCCCACACACTGGTCATGGCGGCGGAAACGGAACGCGCCCGCTCGCACGATATTCCTGATGACACAAACGGGCTGAAGGAACGCATTGTGCTGCACCTGGAGCGCCTTGAGGCCGCCGAAGCCCGCCGCCTGATGCGCGGTACCGGCCTGCTGGCCACCATAGGCGCGACCTCGCCCTTTGTCGGGCTGTTTGGCACGGTATGGGGGATCATGACCTCCTTTACCGGCATAGCCGCCACCAAGGCCACCAGCCTGGCCGTGGTGGCCCCCGGCATTGCCGAGGCCCTCCTGGCAACCGCACTGGGGCTGGTGGCCGCCATTCCCGCCGTTGTCATCTACAACCATCTGGCCCGCCAGTCCGCCGCATGCCGCGCACAGGTGGCCGACCTTGCCGCCCTGATCATGCGCCTGGTCTCCCGCGATATGGGGCGGATGCAAAGCCTCCTGGCCAAAGGGCAGGTGGTGCGGCTGGGTAGCCGCATGGGCGGCGCGGAATAACAGGAGCAGGGCAGCCATGGCCATTCACCTTCGCCACACGGATGAAAACCCGCACGAAGCGCACGAAATCAACGTCACTCCGTTTATTGATGTCATGCTGGTTCTGCTGGTCATTTTTATGGTGACCGCCCCGCTGACAACCGTAAACGTGCCTGTGGAACTCCCGTCCTCCACGCAAGAGCCCGCGCCTCGGCCAGACAATCCGGTTTTTTTAACCATCCGGGCCGACCAGACCCTGGCTTTGGGCGAGAACAGCGTCACGCAGAATGACCTGCCCGCAGCCCTGGACACCGCGGCAAACGCAACAAGGACGAACGCATTTTTTTGCGCGCTGACAAAAGCGTGGAATACGGCACCCTGATGGACGTTATGGATAAGCTGCGCGCAGCCGGTTACCTCAAGGTCGCTCTGGTGAACCTGCAGGGGCAGGCAGAAAGCGCTCCAGCCCCATGAGCGGATACACATCCCCCCCTCCCCCGTTTGCCTTCAACCGGTGGCAGGCGGAACTGCTGCGCAGGGAGCAGCGGCGCGAAAACCTGCTCTGGGGCCTTTCCCTGCTG
>CALCDN010000225.1 GCA_937900755.1 uncultured Acetobacter sp.
CCCCGGCGCACACCCCGGCCAGCCAGCCTGTATGCGCGTGCCCGGCGTGCTAGCCGGGGTGTGTTGCGCGCCAGTGCGCCGTGTTCGCGGCCCGGATGGCGGTTTGGCCGATCTGTATTTTTTCCGGGTCATAGCCGAGGGCTACGCACTGCGCGTGGGTTATGTACCCCGTCTGGAGCAAAAACAGGGCCAGCTTCTCGGGGTAGGCGATTTTGCGCACAAAGGCCGTGGGGCAGCCACTGACCCCGCCAACCTGCACGGACGGGTCCAGCGCGCACCATGTCTGCCCATCATCCGCACTGCGGTCGTACCAGTGCAGCATGTATGTCCACCCGGCCCTGAGTTGCCCCAGATTGGCGCTATTGGCCACGTAGGCGGCCAAAAAGCCGTTGACCCCCTTGCGGTCCGGGGGTGGGGGGGCGCGGAACGCTGGAAAACCATGCCGGAAATAGGCCCGCAGAAAAGGCGCATAGTCTGGCCGGGTCGTGGCGGTCCTTAACACGCCCTGTTCATAGTCATAGACAACAACCGGCTGAACCGACCAGGCATAGGCGGTAAACACGTACGTGAACCGCTGGTCCCTGAGCACGAACTGCCGCCCGCCATCATGGTTGATATCCACCACGCCGGGCACACCGTCCCCCTCCTGTGCCGGAAGACGGGTAACAACCCACTGGCCCGTACCATCCTGCCCCACAATGGCGGCGACCGTGCAGCAATGCGCGCCCATTGTGTACCCCGACACCAGGAGCTGCATGGGACCACCGCTCCTGTCCAGATGATAGGCGGACAGTTGTAAAGTGGCCAGCATGCCCCCGTCATCCCCTGTTATCAACGAGGCAATGGCCTGCCTGAACACCGGCCGCCCCTGGGCTTTTACAGCCAGTGTCGCAACCGTGCACTGCTGTGCCGGCGGTGCTGGTTGTGCCGGTTGTGTCGAGGGTGCTGGAGGTGTGGCCTCCGGTTCCACCAGCACACCGCTGGTCGGGCAGGGCTGGCGCGCCGCCACCTCCACCTGTACGGACATGTCCTCCACCTTCAACACCACGGGCTGGGGAACAGGCTGGTGAACCCTGTCAAATATCAGGGCACGGGCCAGTGGTGGCACACCCAGCGGCTCCCCGGTATAGGTCTGGGCCTTTACGGGAGGTGTTGCCGCCACGGCGGGGGCCACCAGGCCCAGCATGGCCAGTATGGCCAGCAGACACGGCACAACTGCGGAACAGCGCATGGATGGGGTCCTTGGTTATGGAGCGTGCTCACCCAGTGTGCTTTGCGGGTGCAGGCGGGCGTTGAGCAAGGTTAACACCAGCACCACCAGTGCCGCCAGACCCACGCTCAGCATCAGGGCGGGGGCAAGGCCTGCCCCCATCCATGCCGCAAGCCGGGTTTGCAGCAGCGCATTGCTCGCGGCAATCAGGTTGCCGCACTGGTAGGCCAGCCCCGGAAACGTGGCCCGGACCGAGGCGGGGGAAAGCTCGCTCAGATACGCAGGCACCCCCCCTGTCTCTTATACACATCTGACGCTGCCGACGATACTCCTTGTGTAGATCT
>CALCDN010000226.1 GCA_937900755.1 uncultured Acetobacter sp.
ACGAGATCGCTCAGTGTCTCGTGGGCTCGGAGATGTGTATAAGAGACAGGGCGGCTTTTTCGTACCGGGCCTGTGCGTTGTCATACCGTCTGGCCTCGTGCGCCTCGTTGCCAAAATATTTCACGGTTTCGTAATTCAGCAGGCTGTCCAGCGCGCGGCCTGCGGCTTCGCTATTGGTATCGTTCATGCGGCGGCGGATACCCAGCCGCCATGAGGTAAACCGGACCGTGAAAATAATATAGGTCGCGATCATGAGCGCGATCATGGCGACATAGGACCAGTTGAACAGCCGCCAGATCACGCCCATGACCAGCACCGCCTGCAAAATGGTGGGCGAGAGGGACATGAGCATCCGCAGCAATGTCTCCACCGCCTCCGTGCCCCGCTCTATGGCCCGCGTAACCCCGCCTGTATGCCTGTCCAGGTGGAAGCGCAGGGAAAGCCTGTGCATATGCACGAAGCTGCGATAGGCCGCCTGCCGCGCCACCATGAAGCGCACGGGGGCAAACAGGGAATCCCGCAGGTTGGTCAGCGCGCCAGACACAAGGCGCACCAGCCCGTACCCTATAATCAGCAACGCGGGAGCCATGCCCAGGGTTTTGGGGTGCACAAACCTGTCCACCACCTGGCTATACACAAGGGGCACGGCCAGCGTGGCCAGTTCCCCCGCGACAAGCACCACCAGCACCAGCGCCACACGCCAGCGCAACGCCCTGTTTTCGTGCGGCCACAGGTAAGGCAGCAAATGGGTAAAGGAATAAGAAACCGGCCGGTGAAGTGGGCCAGACACTGCTCTACGGGGGGACATGCCACCGGATGTGGCACGTCAGGCGGTTTTTGCAACCCCCTGCCACCTTGCCATGCCCGTTTTATGCCCTGATAACGGTATTCGTGTTTTGGCGCAGCAAGAACAGGACCTTTGCCCTTATGCCTTCCAATGCAAGCCCGTTTCTTTGGCATCTGACAGACTGCAACACGGCCATTCTTCCGGGAGAGCGCGCCCCCCTTGCCCTTGGTGGCACCCCCTCCGGCTGGCTCGCACCCGAGTTGTTCGCCCGCATGGAGGCCGCAGGTTTTGGCACGCAGGACACGGGCTTTAACATACCCCACCCGGCAGGGCTTGAAGCACTGGGGGAGAGCCTGGCCAGGGAAGGATTTTACAAATCCCACCACGAGCTCTTTGATGTCTGCCCCGATATGGACCAGCCGGTTGTGGGCCGCATTGACCGCGGAGCACTGCCCCTGTTCGGGTTTGTGGCAACAGGCGTGCACATGAACGGGCTGGTACGCAAGGCGGACGGGCTGCACCTGTGGACGGGCATGCGGGCGGCCAACAAGCGGCTGGACCCTTCCAAACTCGACCATCTGGTGGCCGGTGGCATGCCCGCAGGCCATACCCCACGCGAAGCTCTGGTGAAGGAGGCAGCGGAAGAGGCCAGCATACCAGCCGCCCTGGCGGAGCAGGCCGTGCAGACCGGGCGGCTCGTCTATGCCCTGAACCGGCCCGAAGGGCTGCGCCGCGATATTTTATACTGCTACGACCTGTACCTGCCCGAAAGTTTTGAACCCAGAGCCGCCGATGGCGAGGTTGAAAGCTTTACCCTGCTCCCGCTCAGCGAAGCCTACCGCATTGTGCGCGATACGGACACATTCAAGTTCAACGTCAACCTGGTGCTGATCGACCTGTTCCTGCGCACAGGGCTGATCGACCCCACCAGCACACAGGGCATGGCCCTGCGCACCGGGCTGGACCGGGGGCTCTCCCCCGCCAGCCCCGGACGGAGTGTGGTATCAGGCTGAATAGCGGGCGTTGGCGCAGGCGGACGCCTCGGCTTCGGCCTCCTTCAGCCCGGCCAGCAGGCGCTCACGGATTTCCTCCAGCCGCTTCTTGTCCGTAATTTTGAGGCCGAACAGGTCCTTGACGTAGAACACGTCCACTGCCCGCACGCCGTAGGTTGTAATGTGGGCCGAGGCGATCTGGAGGTTCTCGCGGCTCATGGCGGCGGTCACGTCATGCAGCAGGCCGGGGCGGTCACGACCATTGATCTCGATCACCGTGTAGGTATTGGACACCCCATTATCCACCACCACACGTGGGGGCACATGAATGGCGCGCATGCGCAGCGGCATGTGGCCAAAGCCCGCACGGGCAATTTCCGCCCCGATATCGAGCTGCCCGCTCAACCCCTGCTCAATCAGCGATGTCAGGCGTGCCAGGCGGTGTGTCTCCTCATACGCCTGCCCTGACGTATCCTGAATCCAGAAGGTATCGAGCGCCATGCCGTGGGTCATGGTGTGGATGCGCGCATCCACAATGGAGGCCCCCGCCAGCGCCAGAGCCCCCGCGATCTTGGAAAACAGGCCCGGCACGTCCACCGTATAAACCGTTACCTCGGTCACACCCCGCGCGGGCAGGGGCAGAACCTCCACCGTAAGGGGGGCGCCACGCGCATCGGCATCGCGGATCAGGCGGGCGTGGCGGCTGTGTGTTTCGTAATCGAACGACAGCCAGTACCCTGCGTAACCCAGCCCCAGAAAATGCTCGATATCGCGCTGGGGCACCCCTTCCTCGCCCAGAATTTCCGCTGTTACGTCCTTGGCGTGGCGCACGCGCACGTCGCGCTCCGTGGTGGACAGGCCACCGGCCAGCACTTCCGCCACGCGCAGGTACAGCTCGCGCAGGAGCGTTGCCTTCCACGCGTTCCACACCCGTGAGCTTACCGCACGCATGTCCACAATGGTCAGCAGCAGCAAAAGGCGCAGCCGCTCGGGCGACTGCACAATATCGGCCACGTCCAGGATGGTCTTTGGGTCATCGATATCGCGCTGGAAAGCGGTGTGGCTGAGCAGGAGATGGTGCAGCACCAGCCACGAAACCGTTTCCGTCTCCTCGCCCGACATGCCAAGGCGGGGGCAGAGGTCCGCGGCAATTTCCGCCCCTATTTCGGAATGGTCGCCACCACGGCCCTTGGCCACGTCATGCAAGAGCACAGCCATGTAGAGCGCCCGGCGCGAGTGCAGGCCCTTGATAAGCTCATACGCGATGGGAATTTCATCCGCCATGCGCCCCACCGCCACTTCGTCCAGAATACGAATGGCCTCCACCGTATGCTCATCCACGGTGAACACGTGGTACGTGTCAAACTGCATCTGCCCGACAATGCGCGCCCAGTCGGGAATAAGGCGGCCAAAAATACCTGTCTCGTTCAGGATATGCAGCCAGTAGGAATGACCCGATGGCGGGTGGGAGCCATAGGCGGCGGAATAGACGGGGGTATTCTCTTCGGGGCTGGGTGCGGGCAGCGCCACGCCACGCCTGCGTGGACGCTCCTCCTCCATGGTATCCCCGCACAGCAGGTCGAGGAAAATGCGGGAGGCCTCGGGGTTGTCACGCAAGGTTATGGCCCGGCGCTCCCACCGGATCAGCTGATGGCGCGCAAGCGGATGCAGGGGCCGGCGGCGCACACGGGCCCAGTCCAGGATCTGCATCATTTTTATGGGGTCCTGGTCAAAGGACACGCCCCGGTCTGGCAATATCTGCCCATCCAGCAGGGTAAAGCCTGCCTCACGCATGGCTTCGTCGGGCTTGGCGGCGTTGGCCACAGGCCCCTGTGCCTGCCGCAACACGGCAGGTTCAAGCACATGGGTCAGGCGCATGACTTCCCGCGCGGTCAGGAAGTAGTGGCGCATAAACCGCTCCACCCCGTTCTGGCGGCCGTGGCGGGTGTAGCCCATGCGCGCGCCGATAACGGGCTGCATGTCAAACGTCAGCCGTTCCTCCGCCCGCCCGGCCACATAATGCAGGTGCAGGCGCACGGTCCACAAAAAATCCCATGAGCGGCGCGCACGCGCGGCTTCCTGCTCCGTCAGCAGGCCCATCCATATGAATTCGGGGGCCAGCAGGTCGCTCACATGGCGGGTGCCAAACGTGTTGCGGCACATCCAGTACAGGGTTTGCAGGTCCCGCAGGCCACCACGCCCTTCCTTGATGTTGGGCTCGACAAGGTAGGGGCTGCCGCCAAACTTGCGGTGCCGCTCCAGCCGCTCGCGCCGCTTGTCATGAATAAAGCCCGCGGCCCCCGCCTCCACGCAGGAGAGGATGTAGCGGGCCTCGAACATGGCGAACAGGGCCGTATCCCCTTCCAGCAGGCGCGCGTCCAGCAAGGCGGTGCGGACTGTTGTGTCCTTGGACGCCTCGGCAATACATTCATCAATCGTGCGGGTGGCGTGGCCAACCTTGACCCCCAGGTCCCATAAAAAATACAGGACGTATTCAACCACGGGGTGCGCGCGCTCACCCGCGCCCTGCGCAATAAGGAACAGCAGGTCAATATCGCTGAACGGAGCCAGAAGCCCGCGTCCGTACCCCCCCGTTGCGGCAACGGCAAAGCCGGAGCGCCCCGCCATGACCAGCGGCTCATCCGGGGTGGTCGCCCGCACGGCCAGGTCCACAATGGCGCGCAGCATAACATCGGCAAAGCCCGCAAGGGTCTTGGCGGCCGCCGCGCCCTTGAGCTCATACCGTTCAAACCTCTTGCGAACATCCGCCTGGTACCGCCCCAGATGCCGCCGGAAAATGGCCACGGCCTCATCACGCGGGGGAATGGCCGCATCATCGGGGGTGGCGTCCCTTAGTTCCCGCGTCAGGCACGCGGCAAGGGATTCCGGCGTCAGGGTCGCCAGAATGGACATGTCGGTCTGCTGCCCGGCGGCAGCCTGTGCGGAAGAGGTGGGCATAGGGTTACGGGTTCAGCTCCTGAGAACGATCGGGGTTGGACGGGATTCAGCCGTTGGCGGGCGGGCCTGTATCCTGCCCGGCCTGCCTGCGCAGATCGTACAGAATATCCAGCGCGGCCCTTGGGGTCAGACTGTCCGGGTCAATCTCCATCAATCGTTTCTTTAACGTATTTTCGTATGGTGGGGGTAATGTCTTCTGTGTGTCAAAAAGCGGTAACGGTTCGGGTATGGTATTTTCAGCACGTTCAAGCTCACGCAGCAGCCGCCCCGCCCGTTCCACCACGCCCACGGGTACGCCAGCCAGCCGCGCCACATGCACACCCCAGCTTTTTTTTGCTGATCCTGCAAGCACTTCGTGCAAAAAAACGATCTGCCCACGCCATTCCCGCACGGCCATTGTGTGCAGGCACAGACGTGGCAGCGTATCAACAAGGCGCGAGAGTTCGTGGAAGTGGGTTGCAAAAATTGCACGACAGCGCACCGTTGAATGCAGGGCCTCCAGCACCGACCATGCAATGGCCAGCCCGTCCAGCGTGGCCGTGCCGCGCCCGATTTCGTCCACCACCACCAGCGAGCGTGGCCCCGCCTGATTGAGAATGGCGGCGGTTTCGGTCATTTCCACCATAAACGTGGAACGCCCGCGCGCCAGATCGTCCGACGCCCCCACGCGGGAGAACAACTGGTCCACAACGCCAATGCGCGCGCAATCCGCCGCCACGGGAAAGCCGCCCTGCGCTAAAATGACGGCAAGGGCCGTCTGCCGCAAAAAGGTGGATTTGCCTGCCATGTTCGGCCCTGTCAGCAGCATGACGCGCTGCTGGGGTGCAAGCACGCAGCCATTGGGCGTAAAGCGCGCGCCCGGCGGCAGGGCCGCCTCCACCACGGGGTGGCGGCAGCCTTGCAGGTCAAACGTCGTATCCTCGCTGACTTCGGGCCTGCACCACGTGCCCCCTGTGGCAAGGGCCGCGCAGGACTGCAACACGTCCAGCACCGCCAGTGCCTGCGCAAGTTCGGGCAGGTCGCGCTCGGCCAGCACCGTGGCGGTCAGGTCCGCAAAAACCACTTTTTCGCGCTGGGCGGCTTTTTCCGCCGCCTCGGTAATGCGCACGTTCAGGCTGGCCAGTTCCTCCGTGGCAAACCGCGCGGTGCTGGCCGTGCCCTGGCGCAGAACAAGGGCCGGGTTGTCCTTGAGCCGCGCACTGGCCCCCACGGGCACTTCCATGACATAGCCAAGCTGCGCGTGGTGGCGGATCTTGAGGTTGGAAACCCCGAACCGGGTTGCATACTCAGCCTGCAAGGCGGCAATCAGGCGGCGCGAATCATCTCGCAGCGCCCTGTGTTCATCCAGTTGCGCGTCATACCCTGTGGCAATCACACCGCCATCATCCAGCCGGGCGGGCAGGTCTTCCGCCAAGGCCTTCTGCAATTCGGCCTCCAGCGCACGGGCGAGCCCAAGCCATGCCATGGCCTTGGCCAAAGCGCCGGGCAGAGCACCCCCCTGTGGCTCCTGCCCCGCTTTTGGCCCCGCCAGAATACGCGCGGCCTCACGCGCGGCTCCCAGCCCATCACGGATGCCAGCCATATCGCGCGGTAGCCCCCGCCCGAGCGAGAGCCGCCCCAGCGCGCGGGCAATATCGGGCGCTTTTTTCAACGCTTCACGCAGGGCCGCGCAACGCTGGGCATGGTCCTTGAGCCACCACCACCCCCCCTGCCGGGCGGCAATGGCCTCCACCTGGGTAAGGGGAGACGCCAGCCATTCGGCCAGCATGCGCGCGCCCGCAGCGCTGACCGTGCGGTTGATGGCGGTAAAGAGGGTATGCTCAACCCCACCGTCACGCGCGCGCAGGATATCCAGGCTGGCGCGGGTGGCGGGGTCTATTCCCAGCACGCCACTCTGGCTTTGCGGAACGGGGCGCGCCAGCCGGGGCAGCCTGCCCGCCTGCGAGCGGCGCACATAGTCCACCGCCATGGCCGCGGCGATGCTCTCCTCATCCGAGAACGTGCCAAAGGCCTCAATGCTCGCCACGTCAAAGGCCGCGGCAAGGCGCTGCCGCGCACTGCCGGGGGCGGGCAACGTGGCCTCGGGGGCGCGGCGGGCCTCGTAATCCCCCAGTTCCACAGCGGCAGTGGCCAGAATTTCCGCCGGATCCAGGCGCCCCAGCAGGGCAGGCAGGGCGGCTGGGGGCAGGCAGGCGGTCTCGAACAGGCCGGTGGATACATCAATCCACGCGGCTCCAAGCTGGTCCCTGCCCTGCGGCGCATCCTTGCGGCGTTTGCCCCTGCCCTCCCCTTCGGCGCAGACCAGAGCGAGCAGCAGGTTGGAGCGTCCGGGCTCAAGCAGTTCGTCCTCGGTCAATGTTCCCGGCGTGACCACACGCACAATGCCGCGTGCCAGCGGCCCCTTGCTGGCGGGGCGGCCCTTGTGTGGCACCTCGGTCTGTTCGGCCACGGCAACCCGGAACCCCCGGCGGATCAGGCGTTGCAGATAGGCTGGAGCCGCGGCAACTGGCACGCCGCACATGGCTATGGGTTCGCCCCCATGGTTACCACGGGCGGTCAGGGCAATATCCAGCGCGGCGGCGGCGGCCGTGGCGTCATCAAAGAACAGTTCGTAAAAATCACCCATTCGGAAAAACAGAAGGGCTTCGGGATTTTCCGCCTTGAGCGTGAACCATTGCGCCATGGCTGGCGTGGCGCCATCGGGAGAGATACGTGTCATGCCTGCATCATAAAGCTACATTCCGTGGGAGCAACCACCCCGCCCCGCCAGCCGCGCCACCTGCTCCAGCCAGCGTGTGGCCGCCGCAAGCGGGAGCTGCCAACTGGCCCTGCCCCCCTGTGGAGCGGGCTGGCGGATAATCCGTACCGAAGGGTACCACAAACTCCGCTCGAACGCACCGCAAAGCGCATGGGCGGAGGCACTGCCCGTTACGCCGTCCAACGCACTGGCCGATACACTGTCCGGCACACTGTCCAACGCACTGGCCGACATCCCGGAAAATGCGGTTAAGAGCGCATCCGGGGCAACCGAGCCCGCAGCCCAGCGCCAGTCCCCTCCGTACCGGTCCAGCAGCAGGGTGGGTTTGCCCATAAGCCCCGCCAGATGGACAATCATGGTGTCCACGCTCACCACCACATCCAGCCCGGCCACCAGTTGCGCGGTCGCCAGCAGGTCTCCTTGTGGCAGGGGCGCAAGGGGCAGGGGAACATCCGCAAGGTTTACGTTGGGTTGCAGGGCCTGAAAATAGACCCCCGGCACCGCGGCCAACCCGCCAAGCAGCGCCGGGTCAATCGAACGCCGCCGGTCAAACTGGTACGCGGGGTTGCCAGACCAGCACAGCCCGACCCGCACCCCCTCGCGCAGGCCATCACGCAGGCCCTGGCTGGGCAGGGGGGCGAAACAACGGGCCGTGTCGGGTTGCCACGCAAAGGGCTCGGCCACCCCAAGCCGGTGGGGCAGGCTTGACAGGCTGCAACACGCATCCGCCCCGCCCGCCTGTTCTGGCGTATCGGGTGCAGACGTATCGGGCAAAAACACACGCCCACCCCACAGGGGCAGCAGGGCGTGGGCAAAACTCCGCATGGCTTTAGGCACCAGCAGGCATATCCGCGCTTTCTGGGCAGCCAGCCCCATATAGCGCAGGAACTGCAGGCCATCCCCCAGCCCCTGCTCGGCATAAAGCAGCACCGTTTTTGTTGTGGCCGCCCCGTCCCATTCCATCAGGCTGGCCGTGCACGGGGGTGGGGCCAGCAGGTCCCTGCGCGCTTCAAACAGCGCCCACCCCTGTGCAAACCGGCCAGCCGCAAGGTGCAGGCTGCCAAGGTCCAGCGCGGCCCGTGCACGGTCCTGCACGGTGGTGGCCTGCCGCATGGCCTGCGTAAACAGGCCCTGCGCCGCCTGCACGTGGCCCAGGTCCACCAAGACCGTGCCGTAATTCAGCGCCAGACGGGCATCGTGCGGGCGTAGCTGGCAGGCGGCCCCCAGTTCCTGCTCCGCGTCATGCAGCCTGCCCTGCGCCATGTAGACCAGACCAAGGTTTGTCCGGGTTTCCGCCACATTCGGCGCCAGTGCGGCGGATGCCAGCAAAACACGTTCCGCGTCCTCATACCTGCACCGGGCAAACAGGGCGGCCCCGTGGTTTGCCAATGCCTGCGGGTTCTCCGGCATGGCCTGCGCCACAACCCCAAAATGGGGTTCGGCCTGCGCCGTGCGCCCGGCCTGCTCCAGCACCATGGCGTGCAGGTTATGCGCGGCCACCGCCTCCCCCTCCAGTTCCAGAGCACGGGCGGACACGGTGGCAGCCTCCTGCGCACGCCCACACCGCGCCAGGAACGCCGCAAGCGCCATGTGCCGCGCCTGCTCCAGCGGACGGAGGGAGAGCGCTTTTTTCAATGCCCGTTCCGCATCGGGCAGGTGGCCCGCCTTTTCCAGTATCTGGCCCATGGCGTCATGCGCGCGGGGGTCCGTGGGCGTTGTCAGCACGGCCACGTTGGTGGCGGCCCGCGCCTGCTCCACATGCCCCAGTTCCAGCAGGGCCAGCCCCAGCGTGATATGAAAAAAAGGTTCCGCCGCCACCCCCACCGCCTTGCCCGCAAGCGCGACCGCCGCCTGGGCGTTGCCACCCGCGCGCGCAACACAGGCCATGGCGTGCCAGCCATACGCATCGCGCGGGTTACGCTGCAAATGCGCGCGCAGGAGGGATTCGGCCTGCTGCGCGTCCCCCCGCGCCAGACAGGCCAGCGCCGTGTCGGCCACGGGCAACACTGCGGCGTGCCGCGTTTTTTTGCTGTTCATGCTGGCTGCCCCCCCATTTTGCGGCCAAACCGCGCATGAAAGGGGCATGCGCAGGATCAGATTCCGTTTCACTCACCTGCGTGATGCTGTACCATGGCGCGCATGAATAAAGCCTATCTTTCCCTCGAGCGCCACTTTGCGCGCCTTTCCTCCCTCAATGACGCCCTGGGCATTTTAGGGTGGGACAAGGAAGTCATGATGCCCTCCGGGGCGGCCGAGCGCCGGGCAGACAATCTGGCAATGCTCGAAGGGCTGCGCCATGAAATTCTGACCGCCCCGGTCATGGCCGACCTGCTGGGCGAGGCCGATGCGGGGAATGACGGGTGGCGCACAGCCAACCTGGAGCAGATGCGCAGGCAGCACACGCAGGCCACCGCCCTGCCCGGCGATCTGGTGGAAGCCAGCGCGCAGGCCACCGCGCGGTGCGAAATGGCATGGCGCACCGCGCGCGAGGACAGTGATTTTAAAAGCCTGGAACCCCACCTGGCCGAAGTGCTGCGCCTGACCCGCGAAACCGCCGTTGCCACGGGCGAGGCCATGGGCCTGAACGTGTATGACGCCCTGCTCGACGGTTTTGACCCCGGCACGCGGCAGACCGATATCGACCCCATATTTACGTCCCTTGCCGCCAGCCTGCCCGAACTGATTGGCGCCGTGCTGGAGCGGCAGAACAGCCTGCCCCCCACGCAGGCCCCCACTGGCCCTTTCCCCCTTGCCCGGCAGGAGGCCCTTGGCCGCCGCCTGATGCAGCAGATGGGGTTTGATGTCACGCGCGGCAGGCTGGACGTGAGCGCTCACCCGTTCTGCGGCGGTGCGACGCATGATGTGCGCCTGACCACCCGGTACGTGGAGGCCGACTTTATTCCCGCCATGATGGGTGTGCTGCACGAAACGGGGCACGCCCTGTATGAAATGGGGCTGCCAGCCGAATGGGCCAGCCAGCCCGTTGGCCAGTCCGGCGGCATGACGCTGCACGAAAGCCAGTCCCTGCTGATGGAAATGCAGTTCTGCCGCTCCGCCACCTTTGCCAACTGGCTGGCCCCTCAGCTGCGCGCGGGCTTTGGCGTGGCGGACACGGCCGCAGGGTGGGACGCCACCAGCCTGCACCGCCACCTGACGCATGTTGAACCCGGCTTTATTCGTGTTGACGCGGACGAAGTCACATACCCCGCCCATATTCTTGTGCGCTATGAGCTGGAAAAAGCCCTGGTCTCGGGCGATCTGGCGCTGGGCGACCTGCCAGCCGCCTTCAATGAGCGCCTGCACGCCCTGCTGGGGCTGCGCGTGCCAGATGACCGGCGCGGCTGCTTGCAGGATATTCACTGGCCCGCGGGGCTGTTCGGCTACTTCCCCTGTTACGCACTGGGGGCCATGACGGCAGCACAACTGCGCAACGCGGCCTGCACGGCCAACCCCGCCATCATGCCCGCCATTGGCCAGGGTAACTTTGCCCCCCTACTGGCATGGCTGCGCCAGAACGTGCATGGCCGCGCGCGCAGCGCCACCATGCCCCAGATCGTGCGCGACGCCACAGGCAAACCGCTGGACGCCACGGCCTACCTGACCCACATCCGCCGCCGCTACCTTGAAGGCGCGCCGGATGCATGAGGGAGCCTTATGAGGAGGCCTTGCCCGCACACCACACGGTCCACGGCACAGCCGCCCTGCACACAAGGCGTTTGCAAGGCCCGCCCGTGGGGCGGAAACTCCAGCCCATGTTTTTATCCCCCTGGCCTTAACCCAACCGGATGCCCGCGCGCATGACTGTTCCTTTTTTTCGCCTTCCTTCTTCTGGTCGCCGCGCGGCCTATGGCCTGCTGGCGGCCATGCTCGCACTGCCCCTCGCCCATGCCCCGGCATGGGCGCTGCACATGCCCAAGGTCGCCGAACTGCCCGCCAGCGCGCTCCAGCCCTTCATGCAGTCCAGCAGCCAGATATGGGACGCCATTGTGCCCCTGCCCGATGGGCGCATGCTGCTGGAAGCCCCGGCATGGGTGGGCAATACCGGCCCCCAGCTTTTTGTGCGCGACACAAACGCACAACTGGCGCCATGGCCCAACACCGCGTGGAATGGAGCCGGGGGGGATGCCGCCAGCCGGTTTGTAGCCCTTGGCGGGCTGACCAGAACGGCTGACGGGCATGTATGGGTGCTGGACAGCGGCGTGCCAAACCGCAAGAACCCACCCATAGCCGCCCCCAAGCTGGTGGAACTTGACCCCGTTACCAACACGGTGCTCCGCGTTGTGCCCGTGCAGGCCAGCGCCCTGCGGCCGGGGAGCATCCTCTCCGGCATTGCGGTGCATGGGACGACCGCCTATGTGCCGGATTCCGGCGTTGCGGGCCTGCTGGTGATCAACACGGCCACCGCCACGGCCCAACGCTTCTTGGACCACCACCCCGACCTGATCGCCAGCCGTCCGATTGTAACGCCCAGCGGGCCACTGCGCGACAGTTCGGGCCACTACGCGGCTGTTGACGCCAGCATGGTCGCGGTCAGCCCCGATGGCTCGTGGATTGTACTGCAAGCACCCGGGCAATACCTCTCGCGCGTGTCCACCGCCATTTTCACGGACCCCGACATAACCCCCGCAGCATTCGAGGAAAGCGTGACCCAGTGGTTCAAAACCCCATCGCTTGGCGGTATGACCATTGATAATGACGGAACACTCTACTGGTCCGACATTACAACATCGAGCATCCTCAGCTACACAACCGGGCGGGTGCCGCGCAGGCTGGTCACCGACCCGCGCCTGCAATGGCCCACCACACCGGGGCTGGACGGGCACGGCCACCTGTATGTTTCGGCCAGCCAGATCGACCACAGCACGGCCTTTGGCGCCCCCACAGCCACCATAACATGGCCGATCACCATTTATGAGCTGACCTTGCCCACAACACCCCCACCGGGCTAGGCACAGCCGAATTTATCGTACAAGGCCACTTCGCGGCATCCGTCATTCAGGATATAAACGCCCTCATGCGCTACATTTCCACACGCGGGAATGCTCCCGTTCTCTCGTTTTCCGATGTCCTGCTGAGCGGCCTTGCCGAAGATGGCGGGCTGTACCTGCCGCAAACATGGCCCGAATTCTCGCTGGCCGACTGGCAGGCCATGCGCGCCCTGCCCTACCCGGAGCTGGCCGCCCGTATTCTGGCCCGCTTTACCGGCGCCGATATTGATGAAGACACCCTGAAAACCCTGTGCGCCAAGGCCTATGCGGGCTTTGACCACCCGGCTATTGTCCCACTGACACAGGTGGAGGACGGGCTGTTTGTACAGGAACTGTTCCACGGCCCGACCCTTGCCTTCAAGGACATGGCCATGCAGGTGCTCGGCCAGCTTTTTGAACATGTGCTGACCCAGCGCGACGAGCACGTCACCATTGTGGGCGCCACATCGGGTGATACGGGCTCCGCCGCAATCGAGGCCTGCCGTGGCCGCAAGCGCCTGTCCGTTATTATCCTGCACCCCAAGGGCCGCACATCCGAAGTGCAGCGCAGGCAGATGACCACGGTGCGCGAACCCAACGTGACCAACCTTGCCGTCGAAGGCACGTTTGATGACTGCCAGGACCTGGTCAAAAGCCTGTTCGCGGATCTGCCCTTCCGCCGCGAAATGCACCTGTCCGCCGTCAACTCCATCAACTGGGCGCGCATTGCGGCACAAATTCCCTATTATGTGCATGCAGCCCTGGCCCTTGGCGCGCCTGAGCGCGAGGTCTCCTTTGCCGTGCCCACGGGCAACTTTGGCAATATTCTGGCAGCCTGGGCCGCGCGCAAAATGGGCCTGCCCATCCGCCAGCTTTGTGTGGGCTCCAACCGCAACGACATTCTCACCCGCTTCCTCAACGCCAATGACATGACCATCAAAGGGGTGGTGCCCAGCCTTTCCCCCTCCATGGACATTCAGGTCTCCTCCAACTTCGAACGTCTTCTGTTTGAACTGCTTGGACGCGATGCCACGGCCTGCGCACGCACCATGACCGGCTTTCGCAGCACGGGACACATGGATGTGCCAGAGGACGTGTGGGAGACCGCACGCACCCTGTTCTGCGGCCTGGCGCTGGATGACGCCCAGACCGAGGCGGAAATTCGCACCCTGCACCAGCGGTCGAACTATATGGCCGACCCGCACTCCGCCATTGGCATTGCCGCGGGCCGCCGCTTCCGCCAGCCGGGTATTCCCATGGTGGCCGAAGCCACGGCCCACCCCGCCAAATTCCCTGACGCCATGGTAACCGCCACGGGTATTCATCCCGCCCTGCCCGTGCATCTGGCCGACCTGTTCGAGCGCGAAGAGCGCTACCGCACGGTCCCCGCGACCGAAAATGCCATAAAGGATGCGGTTCGCGCCGCTGTCCTCTCCAACGCTGGCTGATAAAACACCCTACCCCATTGCCAAGGCCCGCCAACATGGCGGCCCGGCTGCTTCAGGACGAGAATGACAGACCCCATCCAGTTGACCCGCCTGCCCTCCGGCCTGACCGTTGTGACCGAACGCATGGACCGTGTGGAAACCGTCTCCTTCGGGGCCTATATTTCCGCGGGGACCCGGAATGAAACCGCAGCGGAAAATGGCGTATCCCATTTTCTGGAGCACATGGCCTTCAAGGGCACAACCAGCCGCTCCGCCCTGCGCATTGCCGAAGAAATTGAAAACGTGGGCGGGCACATAAACGCCTATACCGCGCGCGAGCAGACAGTCTTCTACGTCAAGCTCCTCAAGGAAAACCTTGGCCTTGGGATCGACATTATCGGCGATATCCTGACCCACTCCACGTTTGACGCAGCCGAACTCGAGCGCGAACGCGGCGTGATCTTGCAAGAAATCGGCCAGGCGAACGACACGCCAGATGATGTGGTGTTTGACCATTTCCAGGAAACCGCGTTCCCCGACCAGCCCATGGGCCGCCCCATTCTGGGTACGGAAAGCCTGATCCAGACCATGCCGCGCGAGACGCTCATGTCCTACATGGGCACGCATTACAACCCGTCCAACATGATCGTGGCCGCCGCGGGCAACCTCGAACACAAGGCGGTTGTCGCGCAGGTGGAGCAGCATTTTGCGGACCTGCCCACCTCCACCGCCCCGGCCATGGACCGCGCCCTTTACGCGGGGGGCGAGTTCCGCCAGGTCAAGGAGCTGGATCAGGCGCATATCGTGCTTGGCTTCCCCTCCACCGGCTACCATGACCCCGACTATTACGCGGCCCTCCTGCTCTCCACCCTGCTGGGTGGGGGCATGTCCTCGCGCCTGTTCCAGGAAATCCGGGAAAAACGCGGGTTGGTCTATTCGGTCTATTCCTTCAACGCCCCGTTTGAAGGCGGTGGCGTGTTCGGTGTTTATGCGGGCACGGGGGAGAAGGAATGTGCCGAGCTTATTCCGGTAACACTCGAGGAACTCCGCAAGGTGCAGCTTGGCGTCAGCATGGACGAGTTGGTGCGCGCGCGGGCACAGCTTAAATCCTCATTGCTCATGTCGCTTGAGAGCACGGGCAGCCGGTGCGAGCAGCTTGCCCGCCAGCTCCAGATTTTTGGCCGTGGCATTCCAACACAGGAAACGGTTGATAAGATCGAGGCCGTCACCCGTGAGGACATCTGCCGTGCGGCGGCCCGTATTTTTGCAGGCGCGCCCACGCTTGCAGCCCTTGGGCCCATCGGCCACATTCCTTCCCTGCAAAGCATCAAGGAGACACTGGCAGCATGACGCAACAGCCCCTCGACCTTATTGCCGACCTGGTCAAGCTCGCCCGCGCCAGCGGGGCCGATGCCGCCGATGCCGTTTTTGTCAGCAGCACCGCTGTGGGTGCCGGTGTGCGCAATGGCGTGACCGAAGAACTGGAACGCTCGGAAACAACCGATCTGGGGTTGAGGGTTTTTGTGGGTCACAAAAACGCCATTGTCTCCACCACCACACCCGACCGGGCCAGATTTAGCACTCTGGTGGAGCAGGCACTGGCCATGGCCCGCGTCCTCCCCGATGACCAGTACGCAGGCCTGGCACCCGAGGCACTGCAAGGCACATTCCAGACGGATGCACTTGAACTGACCGACCCGGCCGAGCCCGATACCGCCGCCCTGCTCGAGCGCGCCCGCGCGGGGGAGGAAGCCGCACTGGCCATAAAGGGTGTGACCAACAGTGCGGGCAGCAGTGCTTCGTGCGGGCGGACAGATATCACACTGGCCACATCCGCCGGGTTTGCGGGCGCTTACAGCCGCACCAGCCACTCCAACTCGGTCTGCGTTCTGGCCGGGACGGGCGATGGCATGCAGCGTGATTATGACTATCACGGCACGGTCTGGCTCCACGACCTCAAGGACGCGGCAGGCCTTGGCCGCAATGCCGGGCAAAAAGCCGTAGCGCGCCTGAACCCCAGCCGCCCAAAAACAGGACGCTACCCCGTTGTGTTCGACCCAAGGGTTGCGGGCAGTTTTCTGGGGCATTTTGTAGGGGCCATCACGGGCACGTCCATTGCACGTGGCACGTCCTTCCTCAAAGAGAAAATGGGGCAGGCCATTTTTGCCAGCACCGTTGGCATTACCGATGACCCGACCCGCGTAAAAGGCCTGCGCTCGCGCCCGTTTGACGGCGAGGGCATGGCGGTTGCCCCCCTGGCACTCGTGCAGGACGGCGTTTTGCAAACCTGGATTCTGGACAGCCGCAGTGCGCGCCAGCTTGGCCTGCAAAGCAATGCCCGCGCGGCCCGTGGCACCGCAAGCCCGCCCGGCCCTTCCGCCAGCAACCTGTTTTTTGAACCCGGAACCCTCTCGCCCGCCGCATTGATGGCCGACATCAGGGAAGGGCTCTACATTACGGAAATGATGGGCTCCTCCATTAACGGCCTGACAGGCGATTACAGCCGTGGAGCCTCTGGCTTCATGATCCGCGATGGCCAGATTGCCGAGCCGGTGGCAGGCTTTACCCTTGCGGGCAACCTGCTGGAAATTTTTGCCTCCATCACATTGGCCGACGATCTGGTATTCCGTTTTGGCACCGACGCCCCCACATTACGCATAGATGCCCTGAACACTGCCGGGGCGTAACTGTTAGCCGGAGACCAAAAACCAGTGAAACCACGTCTGCTACGCTCTGCCCTTCATGTGTTGCTGGCCACAAGCCTGCTGGCCGGACCCTTGGCCATACAAGCGGATGCCCGGCCCGGTCAGGGTGGTTCCATGGGGAGCCGTGGCAGCCACACATGGAGCGCGCCCCCTGTTACGCGCACCACGCCTTACAGCACCGCCCCCATGGACCGCTCCATTACACCGCGTACCGCGCCTGCCACACCTGGCTATGGCGCACCACAAATGGGTGCTCCCTTTGCCCGCCCCATGGGCTACCCCAACCGCCACCCGTTCCTGACCGGGCTGGCCGGGGGCTTTTTGGGGGCCGGGCTGTTTGGCATGCTCAGTGGCCACGGCTTCATGGGGGGGATGCACGGCTTTTTCAGCCTTCTGGGGCTTATGGTCCAGATCGGGCTGGTGGTCATGTTTGTCCTGTGGCTGATCCGCCGCTTCAGCCGCAACACTGCGGGGGGGAACCAGTTTGGCATGGGGGCTGCCCCACGCGGCATGCCTGGTGCCGCCCCGACCGCTCCCGCCCAGGGCAATAGTGGTGTACCCATCCAGATTGCCACGGAGGATTACCAGGCCTTCCAGCAAACGCTCATGGATATCCAGACTGCGTGGAACCAGCAGAACATTCCGGCCATGCAGCAGATGGCAACGCCGGAAATGGTCTCCTACTTCAACGAGCAACTTGCCACGCTGGCCAGCCAGGGAGCGCGCAATGTTGTCTCTGACGTGCGCTTTCTTCAAGGTGATCTGGCCGAGGCATGGCGCGAGAACGGCATGGACTACGCCAGTGTTGCCATGCGCTACAGCCTGATCGACCTGACAACCAACGCCACCGGGCAGGTTATCGATGGCAGTTCCACCACCCCTGTGACCATTACAGAGGTCTGGACGTTTGTCCGGCCATCCCGTGGGGGGCGCTGGCTCCTGTCGGCCATTCAGCAGGCCCGTTAACGACCAGCCTTGTCGCCTACGCATAAAAAAGCCCGCTTTCCGTATTGGAAAGCGGGCTTTTTATCTTGGGCATATGAACCAGCATCATGGCGGATGGTAGCACACGCCACCCCTGCCACGCAGGGGCAACGTTGGTTACGGGTGGAGCAGCGTCAATCCAAACATGATCCCCGCAAGGATGAGCATAAACACAACCATGCCACGCACGCGCTGGCTCTGGCGCCTGTGCCGTTCAAGCTGTTCGGGCGTTCTGTCCATGGGGCCTGCCATCATGCTCCGTGCATCCATATCTGAAAAAAGTGGTCGCCCAGCAGGCCACAGAACAGGAAGAAAAGGTACGCCAGCGAAAAACGGAACGAGATCCGTGCCGCCCTGTCCCCCTTCTGGCTGACGCCGTTTTCATCCTGTGGCTCCAGCAGCACGCGCACGGCGCAGGCCACAAAGCCAAGGCCCAGCACAACGGCTGTTACCGTGTAAATCCACCCGCTTGCCCCGACAAAGGACGGAATAAGGGAGACGGCAAGCAAAACCAGTGTGTAAAAAAAGATCTGCCAGCGCGTATGCCGCACCCCACGCACAACCGGCAGCATGGGAATGCCAGCGCGCCCGTAATCCTTGCACGCATACAGCGCCAGGGACCAGAAGTGTGGCGGGGTCCAGAAGAACACAATGCCAAACATGACAACAGGCATGACCGCCATGTGCCCGGTGGCCGCGGCCCACCCGATCATGGGAGGAAATGCGCCAGCCGCCCCACCGATAACAATGTTCTGCGGTGTGGAGCGCTTGAGCCACATGGTGTAGATGACGGAATAGAAGAAAATGGAAAACGCCAGAATGGCGGCCGCCAGCGTGTTGGTGGCTATCCACATCAGGCACACGGACAGGCAGGAAAGCCCCACCCCGTAGGCCAGCGCCTCGTTCTGGGGGATACGGCCAGAGGGAACGGGCCGTGTAATGGTCCGCTGCATGACCGCGTCAATATCGCGGTCGTACCACATGTTAATGGCCCCGGCGGCACCCGAAGCCAGACAGATGCAGAATATGGTCACCAGCCCGACAAACGGGTCGAGATGCCCCGGCGCCATGAACATACCCGCCGCCCCTGTGAACACGACAAGCGAAATAACACGGGGTTTGAGCAAGGCTACCCAGTCACGCGCCTGCGTGCCAACCTGCCCGGTTTTAAAACGTGCCCGTCTGGGCTGGGCGGCGGAAAGGCTGGCCTCGCTCATGCCCTGGCCCCCTTGGCCACACCGGACGCCGCCATGCCAGAATAACTGGCGGGCAAGGGAATATCGCGCTGGAAGCTGATAACCGCCGCCAGCACAAACACCAGTGCCGCCACGCCAAACAGGGCACACCCCAGTACCTGCATGCCTGAAACAAACAGGCAGAGTGTTGCCGCCGCAGTCAGTACAAAATGGAGGCGAGCCAGCTTTTGGGGGTACCAGAAGCCACAGGCTTCACCCCGCCACAGGTAAAATCCACCGCAAACCGCATAAAGTGCGCCAAGCTGCAAGGCCGGGTGCAGGCCCGTGCCCTGTACAAGCTGCACCACCCAGCCACCGGCCACAACCGCCAGAAAACCCATCCCCCACAGCAAGGGGGTCCGCAGCGAAACCCGCGCCTTCCACGTACCTGCCAGCCACAGGCCAGCAAGGCACACGGCGGAAAGGGAGCACAGAGCCAGCAGCACATTGCCAACCATCTGGGCGGTCAGGCTGTCGGCCCCATGCACCAGGCTGCTCTTGGTCCATGCCACCACGCCCGATGCGGCGGTGGCCGCCATGATATAGGCTACGGGCCGTGTTTGGACCTGCCCGCTGCGGGCGGCCATTTCAAACACGATTCCAAATCCGGCAAGCAGCACAATAAGCCCCACGGGAGCCGCAAAATATTCAGCCCCGACAACAGGGTTGGTAGCAGGCCACAGCACGGTGCGCAGCGTGGCGGCGGCAAAGACCGGCGCGCACAGCAGCAAAACGGTAGCGGACAGCATTTCCCCCCAGACAAAGGGGGAAAAGGAGGTTTGCTCCAGACTGTCAGCACAACTGTCAAAAATGGTGCCCAGCAGGACCATGGCGGACATGAGCGCGCCAACGCACCACAGAACATGGGCCAGCCGTGCATCGGCCAGAGTGCAGGTCAGCACCGAGGCCACCGCAAAAACACCAACCGCCACCAGATTGAGCCGCCCGAGCAGCATGTGCTCACGCCCCAGTGCACGCGGGAGCCAGAGCGTGCCAAACCCGCAGACAAGAGCTGGCACCACCACGTAAAGCAGCATCAGCGCCGGGTGGGCCTGGGCCAGCCTGCCCCACAGCCCCGCTGCTGGCAGCATGCCCATGCCTGCCAGCACGGAGACACCACCCCCCACGAGGGCCGCCATGGCGGCAAGCAGCAGGTAGGCTGCTCCGGCGGTGGCATCGCGCCGCTGGCTGGCGGTTTTATCCACCGTGGCGGAGTGCGGGTTAGACAGGCTGCGAGCGGAGATCATGCTCCATGTTCCATATTCTGTGCAGGTCCATAATGGGGAACACCGGACCTGCTAGACAAAAAACGACCATATTCTAGCGTTTTATTGCACAAAAACGCCCACCAAGCCACGCATGTCCAGCGCCCCTGCCAAAACAGGAGCGCACATGTTCACTTTTCCGGCAGGTTTTCCAGTGTCACCAGCGTAAACAGGCCAAACGGCCGCACGGGCTGAATATACGCCCGCGCAATATCCTCGTGCGGGAGCAGCGATTCCATTGCAAAATCGGGGTGCCAGCCAAGCGAGTGGGACGCGCGCGCCATGGCGTGCTCGACCGCCCCACGAATACCGCCTGGAGCCAGGAAGTGGTTGACGAACAGAATGTAACCACCCGGGCGCACAACCCGCTTGAGTTCACGCAGCAGCTTGCGCGGGTGCGGCACAACGGAAGCCACGAACATGGCCACCGCGATATCGAAGGAGTTATCCTCGAACGTGGTGTCTTCCGCGTCCATTTCCAGCAGGGCGTTCACGTTTGCAAGGCTGTCGCGCCGGGCGCGCTCGCGGGCCTTGGCCAGCATGTCGGTCGAGAGGTCAATGCCCGTAATGGCCTTGGCCCTGGTATAATGGGGCAGCGCAAGCCCGGTGCCCACACCCACTTCCAGCACATTCGTGCCGGGCAGGCCATTGACCGCATCCACCGCGCGCAGGCGGCCAAAGCGGGAAATGCCGCCAAACGCCACGTCATACACATTGGCCCAACGTCGATAGGCCAGTTTGACGGCCTCCGCATCAAGCGCAGAACGCGAGGGAGGAGGTACGGGGCTTTCCCCTCCGCCGGAGGGGTATTCTTGGAGAACGTCACTCATGTTCTCTCTCTGCCCGCTGACGGACATTTCTTCAAGAGCCACTATACTCTCTTCCTTCCTGCTTGCAGCACATGCCACAAAAGCACCCTTGTGCGGCAGCATAGTTTTTCCGACATGGTACAGCCCAACAAGGCATGACGCCTTTATTGGACAGACAGCTTGCGTTCAATACAATCCCATATGCTGGCGGCACCATTTATGCCGTCAAACCGTTCCAGCTCCTGCAAACCGGTTGGCGACGTCACATTGATTTCCGTCAGATACTGCCCAATAACATCAATACCTACAAAAATCAGGCCATGTTCTTTAAGAAACGGCCCGATTGCATCACAAATCTCATGGTCACGCGCGCTCAGCTCCACTTTGCGCGCAACACCCCCCACATGCATGTTGGACCGATGGTCCTCCCCCGAGGGCACGCGGTTGATCGCGCCAACAGGTACACCATCGACCAGGATAACACGCTTGTCGCCCGCGGTTACCGCGGGTTCGTAACGCTGGATCATAAGAGGTTCGCGCGAGCGGGCAAAGTGCATTTCCAGCAGGGCGTTCAGGTTCTGGTCGTCCGCCCTGATACGAAAAACACCACTCCCGCCATTACCGAACAGTGGTTTGACAATAATATCCTTCCACTTGGCCCGGAACGCCCGAATCTGCTCGACATCCCACGTCACAAGCGTGGGCGGCATAAGTTGGGGAAAATGCGTGACCAGCAGCTTTTCGGGGCAGTCCCGCACCCAGCGGGGGTCATTGACCACCAAGGCCTGGTTGGGGCCTGTGCCGTGAATATGGTCCAGCATATGCGTGGCGGTAATATAAGCCATGTCAAATGGCGGGTCCTGGCGCATGAGCACAACATCCATCGTGCGCAAGGAGCGGCGCTGGGGCGCGCCAAAGGTGGCGTGGCGCCCTTTTTCACGCTGCACGGTCACGGGGCGCATCAGGGCCGTTACATCGGTGCATGTGGCTCTACCGGCGTCGGGCGTGCCCTCATCAAGCGCCATGGACCCCACTTCATACACAAACAGGCTGTGCCCGCGCGCCTGCGCCTCCAGCATCAGGGCGAAGGTTGAATCCCCATCAATATTAACATGCTCAAGTGGGTCCATCTGGACCGCCACAAGCCGTGGAGAAGCCATAAAATCGGGTTCCTGTTTTCTACTGCCGGAGCGACTGCCCGCCATCCTGCCTTTTTTCAGGGCAACACGCAAACGCCCCAGAAAATGCCTCGCCTAACGGCCCCGACCGGGCAGGATCGCCGCATCATGCTGCTCCTCCCCCACCGGGCAGCGCAGGCGCACACGAAAAAGGGAGTAGTTATCGGCCACACGGCCTCCACGCTCGCGCGCCAGGTCTGGCAGCGTGGCCAGCACGTCAAAAAAACGTGCATCGGGTGGGCCTTGCCGCCGGTGGCTCAACACAAGATAGGCCTGCCCCCCACAGACGGGCCGGGGCAGGTTGAACCGGCTCCAGCGGGGCTCCACTCCCATTACCACACGACCCGGAGCGTAAAACGCCAGTTCGGCCGCCAGACCGTATTCATCCGCGACAAGAGGCCCGTCGCTGGGCACCAGGGCGGAAACGGACTGTGCGAAAGCCGGCCACCCCCCCATCAGGCGCAAGGTCATGTCCAGATGAGGAGAAAGGCGAAACGGCATGAACGCGGCCTGCACGCACACAACCCCGGCCAGCCCGATACCCAGGAAGCCCGCGGCCTTCCACCATGGCCACGTCACACGGGCCGCGGCCTGCGCCAGAACCGGGTACAGCACCACAGGCCAGTTGGCCTGCACCCGCGCCCCCAGCGCGTGTTGCACAAACACGGCCGCAGGCAGCGCGAGCATACACAGCAACAGGGCTGCGAAACTGTCCCGCCGCGTCCACAGCAGCCAGACGCCCCCGACAAAAGAAGCAAATACCAGCGGGGATGCAAGACCAACC
>CALCDN010000227.1 GCA_937900755.1 uncultured Acetobacter sp.
GTGTTATCCGCTGGCATACGGCAACCCCGTTAACCGAAAACACCCTTGCCAAAGTGTTGCTGCCGCTGGTGCACAGGCTGCAAACGCCATGACCCTGCACCGCAAACTGGCGGCATGCCTTGCTGGCCTGCTCCTTATGGCAACGCCCGCACTGGTCCTGGCGGTGGATGACCCCTCCGAAATGCTGGCCAACCCGCAGCAGGAGGCGCGTGCACAGGCCATTGGCGCACAACTGCGCTGCCTGGTGTGCCAGAATGAATCGATTGAGGACAGCAGTGCCGGGCTGGCCCGTGACCTGCGCCGCGTTGTGCGTGAACACGTCGCCAAAGGCGAGAACAACCAGCAGGTCATGGACTGGATGGTCAGCCGTTATGGCAACTTTATCCGTCTTAAACCCGCGTTCTCTTCTGGCACGCTGCTCCTTTGGGCCATGCCGGTTCTGGCGTTGCTCACGGGGGTTGGCACGGCTTTTCTGTTCTACCGCCGCAGGGCCGCCGCCGCACCACCGCCTCCCCTGACAGAAGATGAAAAGGCCCGTCTGGCCAGACTGACAAAGGACTGAGAGCATGATCTGGTTTTCCATCGGGCTGCTCAGCCTGCTTGCCCTGGCTCCGGCCTTTTACACACTCTGGACGCGCAACCGCGTTATGCAGGACGAACGCAGCACAGCCCTTGCCCTGCATGAAGCCCAACTGGCCGAGGTGGACCGTGACCTTGCCATTGGCCTGATTGCCCCGGCCGAACACGGCGTGGCCATACTGGAAATCCAGCGCCGTATTCTCTCGGCCGATACAGCCCCCTCCACCGCGCGGGCCAACAGCTCGGCCATGCTGGGCTGGTTTGCCCTTGCCGCGGCCCCGGCCCTTGCTGTGGCCCTTTACCTGACCAACGGCACCCCCTCCCTGCCAGCACAGCCTCTTGGCCCGCGGCTGGTGGCCCAGCATATGCAAAACCGCAAGACTGATGCGCTTATTGCCCAACTCCAGCAGGCTGTAGCCAGCTTGCCCGCGGACGACCCCAACCTGCGGCAGGGTTACCTGCTGCTTGGCCAGCTACAGGCATCGGGCGAGCATTACGCCGAGGCGGCGGATGCGTGGGGCCATGCACTGGCATTGGGTTTTGACCCCGAACTGGCCGCCCGCACGGCAGAAGCCATGACAAGGGCCGAACACCACGTTACGGCCCAGGCGCTGGACCTGTTCCGCAAGGCACTTGACGCTGCTCCCAAGGATGCCCAGTGGCGGCCTGCGGTACAGGGGCGCATTGCCCAGGGCGAGCACGACCAGGAAAACCCCTGATCGGCAGAACCACTCTATTTTGTCAGTTAAAAACCACCACCGGGGCGGGGTGCAAAATCCCGGCCCCATACATCCGCCTTCGTGCGCATGCGTGGTGGACGCGGCTGGCACGAAATAAGGTACAGCCCGACAACAAACACGATGTTTGAAAACGCATTGAACCACACCGCCGTCCCGAATGTGGGGGGGGACGTAAGGGCCTGATACACGACGTACAGGGCGAAGGGGATGGAAATAATCCGCACGCTGATGAGCATATGCCGCAGCGGGTTGGGTTTGCCCGGCTTGACCAGCACGCGCAGGCGGCCAAGCCCGATAAAAAAACTCACGCACAGGCACCAGACCAGCACGTTGAAGATCATGTTGCCAAAGTCATTCATGCCGGTCAGCACGAACACGGCGATAATGGAAACGGCGGACAAAAGCAGGGAGCCAAACTGGCAGCTCATGCCTGCATCAAAAGCGGCAAAGCGCTCTGGCAGCCTGTCCGCCATGGGCTGGCATACCTGATCCAGCAGCCAGCTATCCACTCGCGTTATACGTTCACCCAATGTCATGGCAGTATCTATAACGGATTATGCGGTGTGATGCACGTAAATGCCGCGCATCACACCTGTGCTGCCTTACCCTGTGGCTCAGGCGTTTTTTGGGCCTTCGGCTGCGGGGAGCACGCCATCAGGCGTGTGCTTGTCCACGGCGTCTGGCAGAAAATGCACCAGTGCCGTGACCACGGCATCGGCTGGCAGGCCGGTTTTTTCCACCAGGTCATGCACGGTCTCGCTCCCCAGGATGGAACGGATTTCGTCCGGGGTGGCCGGAACGTTGCCGCTCTGGCTGACCCATGAGCGGACCTTGTCCCCCAACCCCACCTGATCGGCCCGGTCCAGCAGGGACTGGATCGTCTGCGGCTGCGTCAGGGACTGGAGCTGCTGTTTGACAATGGTCTGGACATCTCCCCCCAGAACACTTTCGACCTTACCGACAAGATTTTGAAAGAAATCAGACATGTCCATCATCTTTCCCATATGCGCCACCAAAGTGGCCAACTGGCTGGCGCGGCCTCATTTCATCATGGAACAAATAACAGCTCCATGCGATACTTATAAACACAAACCGGTTCCAGACCAACCTTTCCCGTTTGAGAAGCGATAGCTGATATGCGTCTGAACCCACAAGGAAAAAAGGGAAAAACGGTCTACGGTTACCACCAGACTCCCGACCTTCCTCTGTTGCAACAAAGTAGCCATAGTGCCCAGTCTTTCTTTTCCCCTGCTTGACAGGATCGGTCGCCTGCGCACCTTCCGCCCGCTAGGCCCGCCCGGCATGCAGCGCAAACTGCCCCTGGGCTGGCTGCTTGCCCCCACCCCCTCGGCAATCGGGTTTGCACTGCGTACAACGGCTGCGGCCCTTATTTCGCTTGTCATTGCCTTGTGGATGGAACTGGACGACCCGCAATGGGCCGCCATGACCGTGTGGATCGTAGCCCAGGGCTCACGCGGGGAGAGCATGTCCAAGGCGCGCTGGCGTCTGGTGGGCACGGCCATTGGGGTGATCATGTCCATCACCCTCATTTCGGCTTTCAACCAGACCGCGTGGCTGTTTTTTCCGGCTCTTTCCATCTGGCTGGGGCTTTGCTGCGGGCTGGCGACCCTTGTGCGCAACTTCCGCTCCTACGCCCTTGTGCTGGCAGGCTACACAACGGCCATTATTGCAATAGGAGCCATTCCCCACCCCGAAAACGTGTTCATGACCGCCATGTCCCGCGCAACCTATATTGTGCTGGGCATTGTGTGCGAAAGCACGGTTGCGGGCCTGTTCGCCCATAATCTGGCCGAAACCGCACGGCGCAACATCCGCGACAAGCTCCGCATGGCCCTGAGCAATGTATCCGAAGCCGTGGCCAGCCTGCTGGCGGGGGATGAGGAAGCGCTCATACGCTCACGCGCCATGTTCGGCCCGATCCTGTCCATTAACGACCAGATTGAATTCTCCGAAGCCGAAATGGGCCCCCATGGCCATGAGGGCGACCATGCCCGCGCGGCACTGGCGGCTGTATCAGTCCTGCTCTCACGCGGGTTGGGCATGACCGTGCGCCTGCAATACGTGCAGACAGACCAGCCCATCTTCCGCGAGACCGCCTCCAACGTCAGCCTCTTCCTGAGCGGACTGCCAGCCCGCCTGAATACGGAAAACGGTGTCCGCGCGATCCTGCGGGACCTGCAGATGCTCCGTGCGGAATGTCACCAGCAGATCGTGGACGCCCTGACGCACGAAATCGGGTCCGCCTTTACTCTGGAGGATGAGCACGCCCAGATATCTGCCCTGCTGGATGGACGAATTCTGCACAACGCGATGGATGAACTGCTGGGCGAACTGGAGCAGGCCATTCGGGAATATGACGCCAGCCAGCACTTTATTCGTGGCGACCACTTCCACTTCCGGCTTCAGTCCCATGTGGACAAGCGCGAGGCGGCCTATAATGGCGTGCGTGCGGCTGTCGCACTGAGTGCGGCCGGGCTGGTGTGGGAATGTACGGCCTGGCCCACGGGGCTGGGGTTCATCACCTTTGTGGCCATCGTGTGCGGCCTGTTCGCCACGCGGGAAAATCCGGTTGTCGCCACGACCCAGTTCATGATCGGCGGCATATGGGCAGCCCTTGTGGCCTTTTTCCTGGTCTTTTTTGTCCTGCCCACACAGGCCAACTACGAAATGCTGGTCGCGACACTGGCCATTCCCATGTTTGCCGGGGGGCTGGCCGCGCGCAACGCCAGCACGGCCCTGCACTCCGCCGCCTATACTCTTCTGCTTCCCAACTTTGTACACCCGCTCAACCAGGGACGGGTGGATGAGGTCACATGGTTCAATTCCACATGGGCCATTCTGCTGGGGGTGTTTTTTGCGGTCCTTATTTTCCGCGCGGTGCTGCCTTTTAACAGTGCCGCGGAACGCTGGCGCATGCGCCGGACCCTGCTACGGGACCTGCGCACACTGGCTTCGGCAGAGCCCATGCCCATGACGCGGGACTGGATCGGCCGCAACATCGACCGCTTTGCCCGCCTGATCCGCCATGCAGGCCCCACGCCCTCCCCCACGATCGAGGGCTGCCTGCAAGGCACATTGGCCGCCATGACCATAGGGTTGAACATTATCCGCCTGCGCGCACTCCTCCACCGCAACCAGATCCCCCCTGCCGCACGCCGGGCCATAGAAATTGTCATGAAACGGATGAGCCACTTCACCGGCAAATACGGCCACACGGCCCATGCCGCCCGTGTGGCGACAACCGCGTTGCGCCGGATGGAAGCCGTCGAACCCAACATTTCCACCCGTATCGAACTCACCCGCGCCATTGCCTACCTGATCGTGGTCTCCCACGAACTCGATGCCAACGCCATATTCCTGGATGCAACCCGCCCCTACCGCGCGGCTTGAAACAGCCGCAATCCGCGCTCGCGCAATATACGGCCACTTTTTTCACACGGATCAGCCTCGGCCGCGCCCTTGTCGCCGCCGAGGCTGATCCATGTATTTTTTTACGGCCCTGTCTGGAGGGCTACGCGGCCCGTCTGAGCAGACTGGGCACCATGCGGCTCAGTGGGCCTCAACATCATGGAAACGCGTATAGTCCACTGTAATGCGTCCATCGGGGCGCGAGAGCACAATATCCACAAAACGGTGGTTGTGCTGAACCCGGTCAAACCTGTACGCGGTGCGGGCAAACACCGTCTGGCCCAGCGCTTCATCCGTGCCGGTTACGGTGACAATAATCTCGGCTTCCTCGCCTTCCAGTTCAGCAACAGTCTTGCCATGCAAGGGGCTGTCCGGGGTAATGACATGGGCCATGACAAATGCAAAACGCAGCACCGGCACATGGGATTGCATGAGCAGGAGCTGGTCAAACTTGCGCACCAGATGCCCGTTGTCGCTCATGACCAGGCGGGACAGGGCGACTTCAATATCCATCGACAAAATAACGCTCATCCGCAGGTTGGCAATGCGGATACACAGCGCGGGGATGCCACCTTCGTTACTGATAACCGCCATGTTGCTGAACATCAGCCGGGCACGGGGGCGGGCAAAACGGGCAAACACCACGCCAGTGGCAAGGGCTGTGAGCATCATGCCTACAAAAGCCTCGACCGAAACAACGGCGTTGGCATATGCCCCGATCGGGCTCATGGTGCCATAGCCAACGGTCGAGAGTGTTTGCACGCTAAAGAAGAACAGGGACAGGAGCAGGCCATGGGACAACCCGGTAATCTGCCCTGGAGCCACCATATACAGCAGTGCGAATACAAGATTGATCAGGATGTAGGACACGACGGAAATAGCGGCAAAGGCAGGCCAGCTTGCCGTAAGCGCATGGTGGTAAAGGTCGCTCCACACGCTGTCCTTCAGTCCCACACGCACAACGTCCCGGTGGCTTTTTTCCTCCACCAGCGCATGGGCCCGAAAACGCTTGACCGCCTCCTTGGTGCTCAGGCGAAAACGCCCAGCCTCCTTGGCGCTGCGTTCTGGCGCCACATCCTCCAGCTTGGTGTGGCGTTCCGCCCCCCCTTTATGGCTGCGCTTTCTGTAATGGTGGAAAAGTCTTTTCATGATCACCGCTCCGCGCGCTCGGCCATGCAGAAGGCCAGCGCATTGTAGCGGTCTTACACAACAATAAACATTCGCGCTCCATGAATCCTGCATGGAAGACCTGCTTAACTTGCAGTTATTTCTTATAATGCTGCACTTTTTAAACAACAGGCACAAAAAAGAAATATTTTGGCGAAATCACACAATAACTTGATAGATTTTGACATGCAGTTAAGGCTGCCAAGCAGGTGCCCTGACAAGGTTTAGAGCATGTCCTTTGGGGCACCACCATACTTCACAGAACTCTCGCCAGCATTGGCTTTATTAAAAACTATGATCATTTTTTCTTTTTTTGCATACAAGCTATAATATTGAGACACAACGAAGGGCTTGTTTTCTTTTATAAAAGAAAAATCAGCGGCATCTGCATCACGCTGGTCTTCTTTGATCAGAAAACTTTTTAAAAGCTCTCCACCCCAGCATGAGGCATCACTCATATAAATTGGTATTAATGCATCCATCATGGGTAGTTTTTTCACAATAAGCTTACGCTGCTTTGCTTCGGGCATGGTTCCAATAATTGATAGGGTTTTGAACTGCCCATTATAGTGAGATTCATCATAGGCAATGGAAGACGCCACAAACGTATCAATTCTATTTTGTGCTGCGGATGCATTACTGTACGAATAACTCAGGAAAAAGAAAAAATAGACTAAGGGCATAAAAGCATAAACAGAAAATTTTCCAAAAGAATTATACACACAAAAAGACAGAAAAAGCATAAACCCACAAAAAGATAAAAGAACGCGTGGGCCAAAAACTGGATTATGCAAAACACACACGTGAATAAATGTAAAAATTAAACATAAAAAAGGTGCAATAATTGATACAATACTCGCAAATATATTATACTTACTCTTCACAACAACCTTAAAAGAAAATAAAAATATTACCAATAAATAGAAAGCAATTAGAAATTTAGGTAAACTCATTACTGCGATTTGTATTTCCGACAAAAATTCCTTCATATTCGTTATAAAAATATAAAATGACTTTGCATCGAATGGTAACGTTCCTGAGTGCCCTTGACTATATTCATCAAGATTACTATTTTTCAAAATAACCTTTACATAAATTAGATACCCCAGTAAAAACTGACCAATTCTAAAAGCAAGTGTTGAAAAAACCTCTTTTGCATGGAAATTATTTTCATAAATATTATAAATTATTTCCATAACACATAATATGAAAAACAATCCTAACGAAGCCTGATACATGGATAAATCAGCAACAACCAGCAATGAACCCAGGAACTTCCTGAAAAGACTATCCATTTTAATAGAAAAACACAGTATGATTGATACAAGGCTGAGCACCATTGTGACAGAATCATACTTATATGATAAATTCTGTATAAGAAAAGGACTGCCAACAAACAGAAAAAGACACACAGAGACCGAGAACGCACTGCCTTTTTTAAAATATTTATTCGCATAAAAAGTCAGAGAAATAGATAATACGAAAATGCTCAATATTTGTGTTATTGGTGACAAGTCTAAAAGAGGTTTGCCAAAATTCAAGATTTGCATAAGGACATTAGCCAAGGGGCGACCATCCAGCTTCCAACGGCTATAACCATACAAGCCGCGGCCCAAATCATCTATATAATATCTATTGGCCAACAATATTGGAAATATATATAAAAAAGAAATAGAGAATAAATAGAAAAATATGGATAAATTTCTATCGCCAAATCGCTTTTTTAAATCATTCACAAAATTTAGCTCCAATTTATTTCAGATCTCTTCTTTGTCAGAAACTATGAAATTTGCCTGATGATACGCCTCGACAAAATAAAGAGGCCTGTTTTTTGTTTCGTTGAAAATTCGCCCGATATACTCACCCACAAGACCTAACGTCATAAGTTGTATTCCGCCCAAAAACAAAATTACACTCATCAAGCTCGGATACCCAGGCACATGTGATCCTGATAGAGCCGTGTTTATTATGATCCATACGCCATAGAAAACAGCCACAAAAGATACGAAAAAACCTAGATACGTTGCCAGTTGCAAAGGAAAAACTGAAAATGAGGTAATCCCCTCCAAAGCCAGATTCCATAAAGACCAGTAATTAAAACTGGTCTTTCCATCCAGGCGGGGGGCACGATCATAAAGCAACTCTTTGGAAGGATAACCGACCCAACAAAAAAGCCCTTTCATGAACCGGTGCCTTTCGCGCATCTGCAACAGATCATTCAGCAACCGGCGGCTCATAAGCCGAAAATCACCAGTATCTGGCGGAATGACAATACGATTACCCAACTTGGCGATAACGCGATAAAATCCCCAAGATGTCAGCCGTTTGAGGAAACTCTCCCCTTTCCGCAAACGCCTGCGGGCATAAACCATATCCACATCGTCCGCCCATGCGGCAATCATGTCCCGAATGACTTCAGGCGGGTCCTGTAGATCAGCGTCAATAACGACTACGCCCTTGGCGGCGCAAGCATGGTCCAACCCTGCCGTCAGAGCAATTTCCTTACCAAAGTTCCGTGACAGATTAACGCTGGAAATCCTGGCATCCTGCCGCTCTAAATCACGTATGAGCGCAAGAGTCTGGTCAGTTGAACCATCATTCACATAGACAACTTCCCATGTCCGCCCTACGGCATCCATGACCGCGCATAATCTTTTGTGAAACTCCGCCAGAACAAGCTGCTCATTATAGCATGGAACAACAATGCTTATATCTATATGTGACTGCATGTTTAAAAACATTTCCGCATAGAAAAATAACATAAATACATCTACAAAAACCAATCTATACTATATGGTTACATTATCTATACGTTGCCAAATCTACCCAACCTATACCAAGCAGATTGCCCGCAACAATCCGTGTTTCCAGTCTTATCGATCTTATTACTGATATTCTCAAAAACTCTGATATCACGAGACATAAGACCCCGTTAACCGCCCATCTGAGAACGATCTCCGCACCCCATGCTTTTAAATAACATGCGCTTGCCGTATCCCTCTATGGTGCCCCCTCAAACGGCCTGAGCACAATATTCCCCGCATTGCGGGCCCATGCCTGTGCGTCATCCGCGGGTGGGGTTGCATCGCCTTTGGTCAGGCTGCCATGGGCCAGCGTTTGCGCATCCATCCGGTTAAGTGCTCCAGACTGAGCCGCCGCACTTTGGGCCGCCCGCGCCCAGAGCACATGGGCTTTGGCCTGATCCCCCTGAGCGGCAGCTATACGGGCCGCCAGAGCCAGGGCACGCGCCATGTCATGGTAAGCACCTTCGCTCTGGCGCAGGCCTGCCGCGTCTTCCGCCTGCTGTTCAGCTTGCGCCGGGTTGGACTGGCGTAGCATGCGCGCCTGAATTTCAGCCTTGTCCGCCTGCTGCGCAAGAGACAAGGGCTGTTTGAGACCATTCAGGTAGGATGCCGCCCTTTGCAGGCTGGACGTATCCCCCTGCGCATCGGCGGCTAGCCCCATAACAAAGGCCGCCCGTGCGGCAACATCCGTGTCTGATGAGGACATGGCCCGCGCTGCCATAGGCACTGCCTGCGCGTAATGGCCGAGGCGGTAATGGCTGGCGGCCTCCACCAGGTCAAGCCAGAACAGGTTCTGCCCACCACGGAGTTGCGCCGCCTGCCGGGTTGCCTGTGTTGTCTGCAACGCATCTGCCGGTGCATTGGCCGCCAGTTGCGACACGGCAAGGTCATACCCGGCCTCGGCTACCGCGGTCCCATCATCACGCACAAGGGCTAAGTTAGCCGCTTTTCGGTACTGGGATGCGGCAACCGTGTAACGCCCCAGATCGAACGAATCCCGTCCCGCCGTCATGGCCTGGTCCCACGCGGCATCGTCCTGTGCGGTGGGTTTGCTCTGGCTTGCGCCACACCCGGCCAGGAGCAGTGGCGTTGCCAGGACCAGCATATGTGTAAAGTGCTTCATGGCCGCACCTGCTTGGGCGCGAGGTGTTTATGGTGTGTAACCTTCTGCCCACCCAGCAGCCACATGCCACGCAACTGGTCTGTCAACTGCTGCAACCCGTACAGCGTTGTCTGGGCCTGCGCCAGCATGGCGGGCAGGTCCGCCGTACTGGCTTCCACATTGCTGGCAATGGCAGGCAGATGGGGTGTTGCGTCCTTGACGTCCTTGGTCGCGGATTTGAGGTTGCCCATCGTGGCGTCTGTTTTGGTCATGATCCCCGAAACCTGTTTTTCAATCGGCTTGAGCCGTTCGATCACAGCATCCAAAGAGGCAATGGTCGCTTCAGACTGGCGAATGAGCTGGTCATTGGTCATGAGCTGCCCGATTGTACCTTTACCGGCGTGCATATCGGTAATGGTGCCATCCAACTGGGCCATCATATGCCGGGCACTAGCCAGTGCTGGCATGATTTCGGCCTGGATACTGTTAAGGGTGGCGGTAATCTGGTCCGCAGGGTTTGGAGCAGGTGTGGCCGAAACAACAGCGTAGCTCCAGTCCATCGGGTCGCCATGTCCACGGCTGAGGTCCAGGTAGGAGGCTCCGGTCACAATAAGCTGTTTGCGTATAAGGGCCGTACTGTCCCGCCGGATAAAGGGTTTTGCCTGCGGGTCCAGGTCAACCATGGCATACATGTTGCCCGAAGGGTTGAGCTTGATACTGCGAATGGTCCCCGCATGGGCTCCCATAAGCTGCACATCTCCCCCCACGGTCAGCCCGCCAACGCCCGAGGCGGGCAATACAACACGCAACCGCGCCGGTGGCGTCAGCCAGTCACGCAGCACGCCAGCCTCGATAACCGCGCCCCCAAAAATGAGTATGCTCAGAAGCACGAGAAACCCGACCCATTCATCCGCGTAACGCAGGGAAATGAGTGGTTTTACTTTCTGTCGTAAGCGGAGTTGGAACATTATCCCATCCGTACTGCTACAAGACCATCATCTGCAAGCCGCCAGGTTGCGGTAATACCTTGCCGATATTCCTGCCAGACTGCGTTATTCCTTACCAGCCAGATAACCCCGGCGCCCCTGTCGCGCGCCTCGGTTATTGCAGCCAGAAAGGAATTGCTCAATTCCGCCGGACCGCCCTCAACCGGGTCTTCCAGCAGTAGTAAATGGGGCTGCCCCAGAAAGGCCCGCACACAGCTTGCGCGCAACAGGTCATCCTCGGGCAGAAAACTCGGGCTTTCCGTTGGCAGGCCGGGCAGGCCAAACCGTTCCGCCAGATTGGCCGCATCCTGTACCAGATCATCAATCTGGCGCGTTGTATGGTGCAACTGCTGCAGAACAATCGCAAGATGTATAGGCACAAACTCCGGCCAGCTTGCCCGGTGCGTCACCCGGCCAATGCGCCCGCGCAGGGCGTTCAGTTCACGGTCCCCCAGGTCGGCCCAGTCCAGCCCCATGAACCGCACCGCGCCGCCGTCAAGCGGTACAAGGCCGCTGCACAGGTCCGCGAACATGGTGGAGTGCCCTATGTCGCGCGCCTCCACCACCATGCACTCCCCCGGCATCAGCTTCATACTGAACGGAACAGGAGGCAGCCCACTCTCATCAAACGATGGAATGGCCTTGTTCAGCTCTAGCAGGGGGCCGGAGGCGTAAACATCCATCTTACAGATCCAGACTGAACAGAACGCTCACCACCATCACAATCAGCATCCCGCGTGAAAAACCACGCGGGAGCAGCGTGCGCAGTGAATCCTCGTTGGTGGCGGTCAGCCCTGTCAGGCAGCCACCCAACCCCACCACAAACCCGACAGTAATGAACTTGAGCGGAATAATAATGTAATCCGTGCCAGACATGGCCGTCGCCACATCGTCCAAAAACACCCAGACCGGGTTGTTGATGACCCCGGACATGCGGCTCATCACATACCCCGTGACCAGTGATGCGAACGAAAACAGGATGCCCAGTGTAAACCCGGCCACGGTAAAGGCCAATGTGCGCGGCAACACCAGCAGCAGAAACGGGTCTATGCCCACGGCCTGCATGGAGCGGATTTCTCCCCCGATGCTCAAAAGCCCCAACTCGGTGGTGGAGAGCATGCCATTGCGCCCCAGCAACAGCACACCCACCAGAATGGGAGCGATTTCACGCACAACAATATTGATCAGGATCGAGCCGGTCATGGTGGCAAGCCCGGTCAGGCCCAACCAGTAAATAACCTGGGAAACAGCGGCAACCCCGGTCAGCACCCCGGCGAACATGGTAGCGACCAGCCCCCCACGAATAATGCTGTTCATGGTGCTGATAAATTCGTACCGGACCGTTCTGCGCCACGAATGAGCCCGAAAACTCTCGAAAATCACACCCCATGACGCACCCAGCATGATCAGCAGAAAACGGGCCTGCCTGCGCGTCAGCCGCCCAATCCACCCGACCTTGCCAAACGCCCACTGTATGGGCGCAAAAACCCTGCCCCCCTCCGCCTGCCCGGCCAGCACGGGGTCCCGCGTTGTGTCGGTCGGGGGGGCGGAAGACTGGGTGGACTGGGAGTTTTCCTCACTCATCGGCGCGCCGCCAGCGTATAGGCCCGGCCAAGCCCCAGATGCGGCACAAAAAACGATCCCCGGCTGCGGAACAGATAACGGTCACGCAGGCTGGCATAAACACGCTCCGTCACCTGGATGGTGCCGGGGTCTATCGCACTTTCGGCCATCAGCTCCGCAAGGGACACGGTCTGCCCCCACAGGTTGAACACCGTTGGCGCCTGCCCCACGGCGCCACCAAAAGCGGGGCCAAAATCCATACCCATGGTAAACACGGGCTCCAGATCCGCGGCAGCCAGCGCCGCCATGAATGTCTCGCGCATTTTAAGTGCCGCATTGGCCAGCCGGAACAGGGCCGTATGGTCGGGTTCCGTTGTGCAACCCGCCATGCAGATCATGCGATGCCCCGCGACCTCGACGGCGAACAACTGCTCTTCGTGCGCAACACTCTGCACCTGCGTTGCCAGCTGGTTGATCAGGGCGATCAGGGTTGTGGTTTCCTTGTTGCCTTCGACAACCGGGTCGGAAAAACTGACAACAAGCACGGCAACGGCAGGGTAAATGCTGGCCCCTGTGACAGCCGCCATTTCCTCCGCCCGCATCAGCAGGTTGTCGGACTTGGTCACGCCAAGGGTCGCCGCGGGCGCGGGAAGGCCCGCACCATCCCCCACGGCCCCCTGATGCGCCTCCAGCGCACCCTGGGCCGCAAAGCGCGTACCGGCAATGCTGGCCATGAGCTCCACAAAATATTGCAGATGCGGCAGCATGATCGGCTCTTCCAGCGCGAGCATGCCCAATGCGCCATGCGGGCCACGAACAGGGTAAACCGCCAGAGCATGCGTGCTGGCTTCGCGCATGACAAGCCGCTCAAACCGTGTCGTCCGCTCATCCGTTGCCGCGTTGCCAACGAAGAAGGACGTCCCTTCCTCTATGGCCTCGAAGAGCTTGCCCAGTTCCTCCCGCCCCATTTCAAACCCACCGGAATGGGTGTTCTGGGTCCGGTCATATGTATCGTCACAGACCATGGCCGCGCCATCATGCAGGAAGCGCCACAGGCTGGCGCGGCGCGCACCCGCGACCTGCGCCAGTTGCTCCGTAATAACCAGCGGCTCCGCCGTGGGGTCAAACAGTTGGGGGGTAACAGCAACCTGCTGCAAAGCCCCGCTTTCCTGTGCTACCTGGGCATGCTGCACGGCCAGCCTGCGATTGACGGCTTCCGTCTTGCGCAACTGGCGGATGTACAGCCCCCCCAAAAGCAGGGAAAACACCGTTACAATCGCGGCGAACTGAAGACTCTGCCGGCTGCTCTGGTGTGCAAAACTGCCAAAATCGTTTTCGGGCGCGGCAATGAGCAAAATCCAGCCCTGCGAATAGCGCGGTAGGGCGGACGCCATGGCGATATAGGTTTTACCGTCCCACTCCACCTGTTTGGGGCCAAAGCCCCGCACCCTGTAGTGGTCATAGCCCAGGGCAAAAACTGGATAGACCTTGGGGTCAAGCACCATTTTGTCCGGGTCCCAGCCTGCGGCCTGCGCATGCTGCATCAGGTTGCGCCCGGCAATAATCCGGCCATTTGCATCCACGATCATGGCGCTGCCGGTCTTGCCGATCTTGATCTTGTCCAAAAACGCACTCAGTTCGTTGAGCGAGATATTGGTGGCAAAAACCATTTCATGCCCGTCATCGCGCTTGAATCGGAGCGAACTGGTCATGACAAACTGTTTATCGGACGGGAACAGGTAGGGCTGCGTCCACTGGATGGTGTCCTTGTTCGCCGTGTTTTTGTACCATGGCCGGGTCCGGGGGTCGTAGTCATTGGCAGGCACGTCATGCTGCCCGACTTTCTGCCCCATGGCGTTATAGAGGGTATGCTGGAAAACCTTCTTGCCGTCCGGCTCGGTAACCAGACGGACATGGTCCTGCACATCCTTGGTGGAGGAGCGGGTAATAAGTGTAAAATTCCCCTGATCGTCGGCCAGATAAAACGACTGCAACTGCGGAATTTTCTGCAGCATGGTACTGCCGTAGGAGTAGAATACCTTGTCCGACACAAGCGGTGGCGCGTGCTCGATCATGCCGCCGGCAATCAGGTTCCCCGCAGCCGAAGGCGCAATATAATCCCCCACTTCCTGGCCGATATATTGCTGGGTGGCATCCAGAAGCTCGCGCGTGAGAACCGAAACCCCCTCGCTCGTGGTGCGATATGAGTTGATGCCGACCCACGCAATGGCCACCACGGTCATGATAATCAGGACAAAGGGGAGAACCATGTGCAGCAGCACCCGCCGGACGGATGCATCGTGCTGGACAGTCGGGTCTATGATCTCTTCAGAAGACACGCACCAAATTCCACTGCCTGTTGGTCATGACCATTCACGCCCCCGCCACCAGGGTGCCACCCAAGGGCATGGGCACAATGGCAAAGGCGGGTTTTCCATACAACAGAGATGTATTCCCGGTAACGTGCCTGTCACCAATGGAGTTGTCCACCCCTAATGGGAAGTGGCAGGTCAGACCGCCAGTTCCACCTCAAAGCGTGTCTGCACCCCAAGCGCCTGCCCCAGGCGTTCAAGCCCGCGCCGCACACTTTCGCCCTTTACGGCAACGCGGGAGGAGGTCAGGGTCAGCACCAGTTCCTGTCCTTCCCACGCGAGGGACGTACCCTCCAGCAGGCTGCCTGCCCCGCCAGACAGGGAATAGGCCAGGCGCAACGCCAGGCCACAGGCCACGGCATCGTGCTGCTCCGCCTCGGTCAGCAAGGTAAACGAGGGCATGAGGGAGGGCGCACTCATATCCACCGAATACCGGACCGCGAGCGCCAAAGACAGCCAGACGCGCGCGCGGTGGTCAAACCCTGCCCCCTGCACGCGCAAAATCCGCAGGTACGTCTGCTCGGCCCGGTATTCGGGGTGGTCGTGGCTCCCTATGTCGGACAGCCAGCAGGCAATGCGGCGCAGGTGCTGTTCCTCCGCCGTTTCGTCGGGTTTGATGCAGCCTGTCCATGTCCACAGGATTTCTGGCAGCGTGTTGCTGCGGCCAAAGCGCGCGCACATGTCGCGCGCAACGCTTTCCATCGGGTCCTGTGGCAGGTAGCTGGGAGCGACATTCATCATGTACCAGCCCTCGCGCAGGCCATCCACGCAGAATACGATCTTGCTGGGCTGGATTTTTTTCATCAGCCTGCGCAGGACCACCGCGGCGAACGGAATATCGTCCAGCCGTTTACGCGGCGCGCCGGGCAGGCGCTCCAGGCTCCGGCGGGAACTGTTCTGGAGCCAGCCGGTCATCTCGCGCGCTTCCTGCACGTCCAGCGTATAATAATGCACGATGTTGAGCGGGTACTGGGTTCGCGCAATCTGCAGGCGCGCAAGGGCGCGGAACGCGCCACCCACCAGATAAAGCGGCTGCCCCTTCACCCTGGACAACCATTCGACACCATCAATATCCTGATCGGTCAGCAGCTTGGCAACGTCCAGATCGCCCTCGCAGCGGTCTGCCAGGCGGATCATGCCCAAAGGCAGGGTTGTGGCGTCGTGCCGCCCGGTCTCGGTCAGGTGAATGAGTTCGAGCGAGCCGCCCCCCACATCCGCCACAAGGCCGTCCGCGCCGGGAATACCGCACATGACACCAATGGCGGAATGGTCGGCCTCCTCCTTGCCGGACAAAATGCGCACGGGCACGCCGGGCATGCTCTGGCGCAACATGTCCACAAAGGCCGGCCCATTTGTGGCGTCCCGCACGGCGGCGGTCGCCAGCACCTCAAACGGGTCAGCCTGCATGGCGCGTGCAATGGCGTGGAAGCGGCTGAGCACCTCCATGGCCATGCCCACGCCCTCTTCATTCAGGCGGCCTGTGGTGGTCAGTCCGCGCCCAAGCCGCAGCACGGCCTTTTCGTTGAAAATGGGCAGCGGATTGCGCGACACCCCTTCGAACACAACCAGACGAACCGAATTTGACCCAAGGTCAACCACCGCTGAACGACGCTGCATGTCCGTCTCCATTACCAGCCGTTCCCGGACAGGCCATTATGCTGCCCGGCTGTATGAACGTGCACAGACATACGCGACATATGGGAAAAAGAAACCCCGTTTTCAGTCATCCAGCATCAGGTCTTTGGCCTGAGACAGGGATGCGGGCGCTCTGGACAGGGTTTCATGTGCCGCCGACCCTCGCCCGGAAAGGGAGGGATGGGTCATGAACCATTCATGGGAGGAAAAGGGTTTGGCCCCAGCGCTCAGCCTGCGCCACACACCGTTTTGCTCCAGCATCCAGGACTGTAGGTTGTCGCGCATGTTGGACACCATGATCTGGTCCAGCACCTGCGCGTGCACGGTGGGGTTGGTAATGGGCACCATGCTTTCCACCCGCCAGTCCATGTTACGGGTCATCCAGTCAGCCGAGGAGATAAAGACCTTGGCATGGCGCGAGGGCACCCGGTGGCCATTGCCAAAGGCGAAAATGCGCGAATGTTCCAAAAAACGGCCCACAACGGATTTGATGCGGATGTTTTCCGAAAGCCCGGCAACACCGGGCCGCAGGCAGCATATGCCGCGTATGACCCCGACAATTTTAACCCCCGCACAGGATGCACGGTAGAGGCAGTCGATCAGGTCCGGGTCCACCAGCGCGTTCATTTTAAGCCAGATCGTGCCTGAGCGACCCGCTTTTACATGCGCGATTTCCTCCTCGATCAGCGCCTTGAGGGTGCTGCGGATGGTAATGGGGGAAAAGGCGATTTCCTCCATCTGCGCGGGCATGGCGTAGCCGGTTACGTAGTTGAACAGGCGCGCCGAATCCCGCGCAAGGGCGGGGTTGCACGTAAAGAACGACAGGTCGGTATAAATGCGCGCCGTAATGGGGTGATAATTGCCTGTGCCAAAATGGGCGTAGGAGCGCACCTGCGCACCCTCGCGGCGCACCACAAGGCTGAGCTTGGCGTGGGTTTTAAGGTCGGCAAAGCCGAACACCACCTGCACGCCAGCGGCTTCGAGTGCCCGGGCGAGGCGGATATTGGCTTCCTCATCAAAGCGTGCGCGCAGTTCCACCATGGCGGTTACGGACTTGCCCGCCTCCGCCGCCTCGATCAGCGCCTTAACGATGGGGGAATCGCGCGATGTGCGGTACAGCGTCTGCTTGATGGCAATAACATTGGGGTCGAGTGCGGCCTGGCGCAGGAACTGCACCACCACGTCAAAACTTTCAAACGGGTGGTGGACCAGCAGGTCCTTGGCGCGAATGGCGGCAAAGCAGTCGCCGTTAAAATCGAGTATCCGCTCGGGAAAGCGCGGGGTGTAGGGGGGGAAGAGCAGGTCCGGCCTGTCATCCACGATCATCTGCTTGAGGTCAGCCACCCCGATCATGCCTGAATGCACGGCAATTTCATCTGGTGGCAGGTCCAGGTCGGAGGCAATGGCGCCCGCCAGTTCGGCGGGTACGCGCTTTTCCATGTCCAGATGAATGACCACCCCGCGGCGGCGGCGCTTGAGAGCACTCTCGTACGAGCGGACAAGGTCTTCCGCCTCGTCCTCAAACTCCACGTCCGTGTCGCGCACAACCCGCAGCACACCACTCTCGCCCACAACCAGCCCGGCAAACAGCCGGTCAATAAACAGGGCGATCAGGTCTTCCAGGCGGATAAAGCGCACACGCACGGGCTCACCCGCGACCTGCACCCCCATGGCGGGCAGGCGGATAAAACGCTCAACCTGTGCGGGCAGCAGAATAAGGGCGTTCATGGCGAACAGGCCCGTGCCCTCGTACAGAAGCCGCAGGCCCAGAGCCAGCCCCATGTTGGGGATAAAGGGCAGCGGGTGCGCCGGGTCAACCGCCAGAGGCGTCAACACCGGGAAAATGCGGTCCATGAAGCATTTTTCCAGCCATTCACGGTCCGCGTCGTTCAGGTCCTGGGTTTCGCACAGGGTTACGTGCGACTGGGCCAGAAGGCCGCGCAGTTCCACCCATATCCGCTGCTGCTCGCGCAAGAGGCGGGCGCAGCGTTCACGCACGGCTTCAAGCTGCTGGGCGGGGGTGCGGCCATCGGGGGAGATGGTGGTCAGCCCTTCGCGGATCTGGCCCACAAGCCCTGCCACACGCACGGAATAGAATTCGTCCAGGTTGCTGGCACTGATGGACAAAAAGCGCAGCCGCTCCAGCAGCGGGTTCCGGGCGTTATCGGCCTCCTCCACCACGCGCTGGTTGAAATCGAGCCATGAGAGTTCGCGGTTGATGAAGCGCGTGGGCGTTTGCAGGGTAACTTTCTGTTCGACCACTTTTTTGGCACGGGCACGGCCCGTGATTCTGGCGCGGGAGGGCGTTCGCTTGGCGGGCGCACGTGTGCGACTGGGGGGAGTTGTATTCTTTTTATCCTGTGTCGCCACTTGCTTGCGCTCCCTCTCCTGCATCACATCTCCGGGCAGTGCGACCACCATGTTAAAGGCCGCAACAAACCGGATACTCGGTCAATATATCCCAAACACGATAGTCCCGGAATGTTCGGGGGCGTCAAATCGCCATCATGTCATAAAACTGAAATATTCCTTTCACGCCTCGCCTTCGGGCGTAAAAAGCCCTTCCAGCACACGCGCGGCCAGCACACGTGTGACTTTTCCGCCCGAAGCCATGGCTGCCTGATCCAGCGCGCCAACACAATCGCGCATGGCGCTGGCCTGGCGGGGCAGGCGGCGCAGCAGCCATTCGGTCACCTGCGGCGCCACGACAATCTGCCGCTCCGCGAGCAAACGCAACAAAAGGCGGCGCAGCAGGTCCTCCTCCGCCTGCCCCAGCGGCACGGAGGACGTGGCGCGCAGGCGGCTTGCGAGGTCTGGCAGCATGGCGGGCCAGCGCGCGGGCGGCAGACGCCCGGCCATGAGAAGGAACATGCGGTGCTCACGCACCAGATTGATCAGGTGCAACAGGTCATGCTCGCGGGGTACGCAATCCGCATTGTCCAGCGCAACGGCCTTGAACCCGCCCTGCCCGAACAAAGCGGCCACCGCGCGCTCGTTCAGATGCTCCCCCGCCATAACGGGCGCTCCATACCGCCCCGCCCAGATGGAGAGCAGATGCGTCTTGCCCGTGCCGCCTTCCCCCCATAACGCCATGCGGCCCTCGGGCCAGCGGTAGGGAGCCTCTGCGTCCAGCACCCAGGCGCGCGCGGCAGCATTGGAGGGGGCCGCAACAAAATCCGACCGCCCGAATCGGGGGCGGTAAACAAATGGCAAGGCTATCTGCGCCACCCCGTCACCTTCGCTTATGCGCCGCTTCCCGCCCTTAATTGGGGTGTTGGAAGATGCTTTTGTTTCATCAAACCGTGTCATGCCGCTTTGCGCGCCGCGTCTCCTGCCGTAAAGACTGTTCGCGGGAATCCTGACTGACCCTGTTTCCCGGCATCGACCTTACTCTCATTCGGACCAAGAGCGCACCCATGACGTCTTCTCCTAGCACCCCTTCCTCCGGCCTCACCTACCGTGATTCCGGCGTGGACATTGAAGCAGGCGAAGCCCTTGTTGACGCCATTCGCCCCGCCGCCAAAGCCACGGACCGGCCCGGCACCATGGGTGGCCTTGGCGGCTTTGGCGCTCTGTTCGACCTGAAGGCCGCGGGCTTTACCGACCCTGTCCTGGTTTCCTGCACCGATGGCGTTGGCACCAAGCTGACCGTGGCCATTGATAACGACCTGCACGAAACCGTGGGGATCGACCTTGTGGCCATGTGCGTGAACGACCTGATCGTCCAGGGCGCGGAACCCCTTTTTTTCCTCGACTATTTTGCCACCGGCCGCCTGTCCGTTGCATCCGCCGCCAAGGTCGTGCGCGGCATTGCCAAGGGGTGCGAACTCTCCGGCTGCGCCCTTGTCGGTGGCGAAACGGCGGAAATGCCCGGCATGTATGCCGATGGCCACTATGACCTGGCGGGGTTTTCCGTTGGCGCGGCCGAACGCTCGGCCCTGCTGCCAGCAGGCATTGCCGCGGGTGACACGCTGATTGCCCTGCCCTCCTCGGGCGTACATTCCAACGGCTTCTCGCTCGTGCGCCGTATTGTGGCCGATGCGCACCTGACCTGGACCGACCCCGCAGCCTTTGCCCCCGGCCGCACGCTGGGCGAAGCGTTTTTGGAACCCACACGCCTGTACGTGCGCTCCGTGCTGGCCCTGCACAAGGCTGGCCTGCTGCATGGGGCTGCCCACATTACCGGTGGTGGCCTGCCGGGCAACCTGCCGCGCGTGCTGCCCGATGGGCTGGACGCGGTTATTGACCAGGCATGGCCCATGCCGCCCGTGTTCAAGTGGCTGGCCCGCACCGGCAATGTGGACGGAGCGGAAATGCTGCGCGTGTTCAACTGTGGCCTTGGCATGATTCTTGTCACCCCCGAGCCGGAAAAAGTTCTGGCCATGCTGGCCCAGGCCGGGGAACAGGCTTTTCGCATCGGCTCCATTGCCGCCGCGGCCAGCCCGGATGCCAGGCCTGACCTTAAAATGCTGGCAACCCCGGATTTTCGGGCAGCATGAGCACCACAAAAACACCCGTCGCCATTTTACTCAGCGGGCGTGGCAGCAATGCCACCGCCCTGATTGATGCGGCGCAGGACCCTGCCTTTCCCGCGCGTATCTGCCTTGTGCTGAGCAACAGGCCCGATGCTCCGGGGCTGGACATAGCGCGCCATGCGGGCCTGCCCACACTGGCAATCGACCACAGGACCTTTGGCAAGGACCGCACGGCGCACGAACACGCCATCCACGCGGCCCTTGAGGAACATGGGGCGCAGGCCGTCTGCCTTGCCGGATACATGCGCCTGCTGACCCCCTACCTGACCAACGCATGGGCCGGGCGGATGCTGAACATCCACCCCAGCCTTCTGCCTTCCTTCCCCGGCCTGCATACGCATGAGCGGGCTTTGGCCGCCGGTGTGCGCCTGCATGGCTGCACGGTGCACCTAGTGAACGAAGGCATGGACGAAGGCCCCATTCTGGGCCAGGCCGCGGTCCCTGTTCTGCCCAGTGATACGGCGGATTTGCTGGCCGCGCGCGTTCTGCAACAGGAGCACCGTCTTTATCCGCTGGCGTTGCGGCATTTTTTGACGCAAAACCCGGCAACAGCGGCTGACGGCGCCGCGCTTGTGGTGGCATAAGCCACCGTACCCTGCTTTCCGAACGGTTTTTTTGCCCCCATGACCACACCAGCGCGCCCATCTTCTTCCAAACCGCGTGACAAGTTCCGCCCTGCCCCCCCCCAGCCCGATCCAACGCGGGATGTGGCGTTTGATATTCTGTGCGGTGTTGTCGAGCATCGCCGCATGCTTGAAAACAGCCTTTCCCGCTCGGCAACGGCGCATCAGGCCGAAGCGCGGGACCGGGCGGCCGCCCACCGTCTGGCAGCGGCAACCTTGCGGCACATGGGCACGCTGCGCACAGTTTTGGAACCTTTTTTAAAAAAAGAACCCCCCGAGCCCGTGCGGGTTGCCCTGATGATGGGCTGTGCCCAGCTCCTGTTCCTGGAAACACCGCCGCATGCCGCGGTTGGCACCACGGTGTCCCTGTTGCGCAGGCGCAAGCTGGCCCCTTTTGCCGGGCTGGCCAACGCCGTGCTGCGCCGCGTTGCCACCAGTGGCCCCAGCGTGCTGGACGGGCTGGACCAGCCCCGGCTGGACATTCCCTCGTGGCTATGGACCTCATGGGCAGGGCTTGGCAAAGGCGTGCCCCGCGCCATAGCCCTGGGCATCAGCCACGAAGCCCCGCTGGACATTACCCTGCGCCCCGGCGCGCAGGCGCCAGAAGGGGGCATAACGCTCCCCAACGGCTCCATCCGCCTGCCCGCAGGCACGCGCGTGACCGAACTGCCCGGGTATGAAGACGGTGCGTTCTGGGTGCAGGACGCAGCCGCAACCCTGCCCGCGCGCCTTTTGAACGTGCAGGCAAACGAACAGGTCGCCGACCTGTGCGCAGCACCAGGGGGCAAAACAGCCCAGCTGGCCATAACGGGGGCCACGGTGACAGCGGTTGAAAACAACCCTGCCCGCCTGATCCGCCTGAAGGAAAACATGGCGCGCCTTGGTCTGGACGTACGCACCTTGCAGGCCGATGCCGCCACTTGGCAGCCCGATGCCCCGCTAGACGCCATTTTGCTGGATGCCCCGTGTTCAGCCACCGGCACGGCCCGCCGCCACCCCGATGTGCTGTGGGTCAAGCGCCCACGGGACCTGACCACCCTGACCGCCATGCAGGACAAGCTGCTGGCCGCGGCAAGGGACATGCTGCGCCCGGGCGGCAGGCTGGTCTATGCGGTGTGCTCCTTGCAAGAGGAGGAAGGCCCGGCCCGTGCGCGCGCCGCACAGGCCATGGGGCTTGTTCCCATGCCCTTTACCGC
>CALCDN010000228.1 GCA_937900755.1 uncultured Acetobacter sp.
ACGAGATCGCTCAGTGTCTCGTGGGCTCGGAGATGTGTATAAGAGACAGAGCTTGCTCAGGGCGATACCGTTCTCCTTTTTGGCCGCCGGGCGGATATCATGGCCGCAGGGCAGGTGCTCGGCAAGGAAGTTCGCAACCCGGACGGTATGGACGTTGTCATGGTGCGCCGTGACGTTTGCTTGACGAGCAAGACGTTTATCGGAAAAACCCTGCCTGAATGTGTGCATCTGCTTGCACCGTCTGCGCGGCATGGCGTCTATCTGCTTGGCATCAACCGTGACGGCAAACCCATGGTGGCCAACGACGAACTCCATGCGATGTCAGGCGACATTGTCTCCCTTTACGGCACCAGTCAGGACGTGCAGCGGGTGGCCGCGCAACTGGGGCCAGTCCTGACAGCCAGCGCTAAAACCGACCTGGTTTTCCATGGCTTTGGTCTGGTTCTGGGCCTGTTGATTGGCCTGGTTGTCGTGCGCATGGGCTCGGTGCCCCTGACCCTGGGAAGTGGTGGTGGCGCACTTTTGTCCGGTCTTTTGTTTGGCTGGTACCAAAGCAGGCACAGCAGTCAGGGCAATATGCCCATGGCCTCCTCCTCCTTGCTGGTGGACCTCGGGCTTTCAGGTTTTGTTGCGGTCACCGGCCTGCAAACCGGGCAACAGGCTGTGGCGACCATTGTTGAGCAGGGGGTTACGGTGTTCCTGCTTGGTGTTGTTGTCACTCTTGTACCGCTTGTTCTGACCATGCTGTTCGGACGTTACGTGCTCCGTTACGACAATACGGCCATTTTTGCCGGTGCCCTTGCGGGTTCGCGCAGTGCCAACCCGGCCTTTGGCGAAGTGCTCAATAAAGCGGGCAATTCCGTTCCAACAACCCCTTTTGCCATCACATACGCCGTGGCGAACGTGCTGCTGACCCTGCTGGGGCCGCTGGTTGTTGCTTTTTCCTGACCCAATGTTTGAACTGTTAAGAAAGCGAGAAGACAATGGCCATTGATTACGCAAAATTCAAAAGCCTCAGCCCGTTTGAACTAAAGGACGAACTCATTCGTCTGGCCTCCAGCCATACAGACCGTACCATGCTTAATGCGGGCCGTGGCAACCCCAATTTTTTGGCAACACTGCCACGGTCCGCCTTTTTCCACCTGGGTCAGTTTGCCGTCGCTGAATCTGAACTGTCTTTTTCCTATATGACGGCAGGCGTTGGTGGTCAGGCGCGAGTGGAAGGGATTGAGGAGCGGTTTGAGCGGTTTTTGTCCGAAAATCGTGACAAAAATGGCATTTTTTTCCTGGGCCGCGCACTCAGCTACGTCCGGGACCAGATGGGGCTTTCCGCCTCGGCGTTCCTGCATGAAATGGTGGAAGGTATTCTGGGCTGCAATTATCCAACCCCACCGCGCATGTTAACCCTGAGCGAGTTGATTGCAGGGCAGTACGTCCTGCGCGAAATGGTTGGCGGTTCCCTGGCGGTTGACAGCACGGATTTTTTTGCAACCGAAGGCGGCACCGCCGCCATGGCCTATATTTTCAACACCCTTAAGCAGAACGGGCTGGTTAAAAAAGGGGACAAGGTCGCCATTGGCCTTCCTGTTTTTTCACCCTACATTGAAATTCCACAACTGGAGGAATACGGGCTGGAGGTGGTTTCCATCCATGCCGATCCAGAAAAAAACTGGCAGTACCCGGCCACGGAGCTGGAAAAACTGAAAGACCCGGCGGTCAAAATTTTCTTTTGCGTCAATCCCAGCAATCCTCCATCTGTCAAAATGGATGACGCCTCTTTGGAATTGATCGCCTCCATTGTGAAAAACGACCGTCCTGATCTGATGATCCTGACAGACGATGTTTACGGCACATTTGCAGATGATTTTCGCTCTCTTTACGCCGTGTGCCCGGCCAATACTATTCTGGTTTATTCCTTCTCCAAATACTTTGGTGCAACGGGCTGGCGTCTGGGTGTTATTGGCGTTCACAAGAATAATGCGATCGATGGACTACTCCGCGCTCTTCCCGGAAGCACGAAAAAAGCGCTGGAACGCCGCTATTCAAGCCTGACAACAGATGCCAGCGCGCTCAAATTCATTGACCGTCTGGTCGCCGACAGCCGTGCCGTGGCGCTCAACCATACGGCAGGCCTGTCCACCCCCCAGCAAGTGCAGATGGTCCTGTTCGCCCTTTTTGCCCTGATGGACGAAACCGGACATTACAAAGCCTCCCTCAAAGCGGTTATCCGTCGCCGTGAAGCAACGCTCTACCGGGAGCTGGGCGTAAAGCCCAAGGAGGACGCCAACGCTGTTGATTACTACACGCTGCTCGACCTCGAGACTGTCGCGCGGGACCTATATGGCAAAAAGTTCGCCAAGTGGATGCTCAAGCGCGCCAGCACGGGAGAAATGCTGTTTCGCATAGCTGATGAAACAGGGATTGTACTGTTGCCAGGCGAGGGCTTTGGCGTGCAAAAGCCCGCGGCCCGCGCGTCTTTAGCGAACCTGAGCGAATATCAGTATGCCGCTATCGGTCGTTCCCTGCGTAAAATGGCTGATGAATATTACCAGGAGTTCATGAAAAGCGAAGCATAAGCGGCAGGGCATGAGCATCAGGTCGCAGCCATTGCAGACTGCCTGATGCCACAAACCGCAGATATGCCGCGTTCGCGCCAGGGCGCGATGCGCGGCATCCTGGTTGAGTGGCATATGTAAAGTATAATTTAGTTTTAGAAAGCGGCCATCTATATTCATTCAAATATAGATGGCCGCCATAATTATGTGATTTGTGCTGTTGGCTACCACGATATGCATGTATTTTGGCCACAGTGACGCATATTTATGCAAAAAAGACCAAATTTATGTTAAATACGTAGCGGTGTGTGATCCGTATCAATGCCAAAAATCATAAAGTATCTATACAGAATACGCATTACTATTTCTTTACAAAACCGGGATGGTACAGATGGCTCTGGGCCGCAGAGAGTTTTTAAAAGGTGCAGGCACGTGTGTTGGGGGAGCCAGCGCCATTGCCCTTGGTTTTGCGCCCCCACAGGCTTTTGCGCAGGAAACACGGCAATATAAACTGTTGCGCGCGAAAGAAACGCGGAACAACTGCACATACTGTTCCGTCGGATGCGGACTGCTCATGTATTCTCTGGGCGACGGCGCGAAAAATGCCAAACCCAGCATTTTCCATATCGAAGGCGACCCGGACCACCCCGTCAGCCGCGGCTCGCTTTGCCCAAAAGGGGCAGGGCTGGTTGACTTCATCCACAGTGAAGGCCGCCTGCTTTATCCGTCCTATCGTGCGCCCGGCAGCAAGGAATGGACGCGGATCAGCTGGGAAGAAGCCACTGACCGCATTGCCCGCCTGCTCAAAGATGACCGCGACAAAAACTTCATTGAAAAGAATGAAAAAGGCGAAACCGTCAATCGCTGGCTCAGCACGGGTATGCTGGCATCCTCTGCCGCCAGCAATGAGACCGGGCTGCTTGATTTTAAATTCGCGCGGTCTTTAGGTATACTGGCATTGGATTGCCAGGCCCGGCTGTGCCACGGTCCCACGGTTTCCGCCCTTGCGCCCACACTTGGTCGTGGCGCCATGACCAACAACTGGGTGGATATCAAAAACGCCAACGTCGTGCTGATTATGGGCGGCAACCCCGCAGAAGCCCACCCGGTTGGCTTCAAATGGGTGAGGGACGCCAAAAGCCGCAACGGCGCCAAGGTCATGGTCGTGGACCCGCGGTTCACCCGCAGTGCCGCCGTGGCGGACTTTTATGCGCCCATTCGGGCAGGCTCAGATGGTGCGTTTTTGCTGGGGGTTATCAATTACCTCCTCACACACGACCAGATCCAGCATGAATACGTCAAGTCCTATACCAATGCGCCATTTGTCGTGCGCGAGGACTTCAGTTTTCACGAAGGGCTTTTCAGCGGTTACGATGCGGAAAAGCGAAGCTACGATAAGTCGTCCTGGGCCTATGAGCGTGACGCGCAGGGCTTTGCGGTTGTCGACCCGACAATGCAGAACCCACGCTGCGTTATCAACCTGTTACGCCAGCACGCGGCACGGTATACGCCAGATGTCGTGGCCCAGATTACTGGCACGCCTGAAAATGATTTTCTGCATGTCTGTGAAACCCTGGCGGCTACCAGCGCACCAGACCTGACCTCGACCATTCTGTTCGCGCTGGGCTGGACCCACCACACCAACGGTACGCAGATCATTCGCACCGCCGCCATGATCCAGCTTCTGCTGGGCAATGTTGGCATGCCCGGTGGGGGCCTGAACGCCCTGCGTGGACATTCCAATATTCAGGGCTACACTGACCTGGGCCTGCTGTCGCTCCGCCTGCCGGGGTACATGAACCTCCCCAAGGACAGCCAGCAGACGCTGGATGGCTATCTGCAGGCGGTAACACCCCATGCGGATGAACCCGGGCAGATCAACTACTGGCACAACACGCCCAAATTCTTTGTCAGCCTGATGAAAACCCTGTGGGGCGACCACGCAACCCCCGCCAACAACTGGGGCTACGAGTGGCTACCAAAATGGGACCGCAGCTACGACATGCTGGCCTATTTTGAAATGATGCATCAGGGCAAGGTCAACGGCTATATTGCGCAGGGCTTTAACCCCCTGGCTGCCATGCCGGACAAGAACCGCATGCGTGAAGCGTTGTCCAAACTCCGCTTCCTGGTCACCATGGACCCGCTGGATACGGAAACATCCAACTTCTGGCAGAACGAAGGTACCTTTAATGATGTGCGGCCGGAGGACATTCAAACAGAAGTCTTCCGGCTGCCCGCCTCCTGCTTTGCGGAGGAAAACGGCTCCATCGTCAACTCCGCACGCTGGTTGCAATGGCACTTTGAAGGCGCCAGGCCCCCCGGTGATGCATGGAATGACGGGCACATCATTGGCACCATCTTTACCAAACTCCGGGCCCTGTATGCAAAGGAAGGCGGCACCTGCCCCGAACCCGTGCTGAACATGCAGTGGAACTACAGGGACCCCGAAGACCCCACGCCAGAGGAAATCGCCAAGGAAGCCAATGGTTATGCACTGGCCGACATAACGGACGACAAGGGCAAGGTCGTGGTCCGCAGGGGCGAGTTGCTGCCTGATTTTTCGGTCATGAAAGATGATGGCAGCACGGCCAGCTACTGCTGGATTTTTGCCGGGTCCTGGACCGAGGCAGGCAACCAGATGGCCAGACGGGACAATACGGATACCGGGCTGGGGAACACACCCGGCTGGGCATGGGCATGGCCTGCAAACCGCCGGATTTTGTATAACCGCGCCTCCCTGGATGTGCAGGGTCATCCGTGGGACCCCAAACGGCAGATTATCGCATGGGACGGACAGCGCTGGGGCGGGGCGGATGTGCCCGATTACCCTGTAACATCGCCGCCCAACAGCGGAGTGGGTCCCTACATCATGCATAGTGAAGGGGTTGGCCTTCTGTTCGCCGGTGGGGACAAGCTGGTTGACGGGCCATTCCCCGAGCATTACGAACCGACTGAAACGCCGGTTCTGGCCTCGGCCCTGGGTAAGACCGCGCTGCGGAACCCCGCCGCCCGTTTTTACGCGGATGAAAAACCCCGCATGGGCGACCCGGCACAGTACCCTTACGTTGCAACCACATATTCCATTACGGAACTGTTCCGGCACTGGACAAAACATTCCAGGCTAAACGCCATCATGCAGCCCGAGCAATTTGTGGAAATTGGCGATAAACTGGCAGGCAAGCTGGGTATTAACGCAGGGGACATGGTGCGTGTCTCCTCCCATCGCGGGTATATCGAGGCCAAGGCCGTGGTGACCAAAAGGCTCAAGCGGCTGAATGTCATGGGCAAGGATCTGGATCAGGTGGGCGTGCCCTGCCACTGGGGCTTCAAAGGTGCGACCCGCAAGGGCTACCTGGCCAATACGCTAACCCCAGCCATTGGGGATGCCAACTCCCAGACCCCTGAATTCAAAGCTTTTCTTGTCAATGTTGAGAAGGTCTGAGGTGCGCTGATGGGTATGCAGTCACAAGACATTATCCGCCGCTCCGCCACCAACGGACTGACGCCGCTGCCACAGGCCCGCAGTCATGAGCAGGAAGTGGCCAAGCTGATCGACGTCTCCCTTTGCACCGGGTGCAAGGGGTGTCAGGTGGCCTGCTCGGAATGGAATGACCTGCGCGATGAGGTCGGGCATAACGTGGGCGTCTATGACAACCCCGCCAACCTGTCCGCCGAAACATGGACCGTTATCCGGTTTGATGAGCGCGAGGATGAGGCGGGCAAGCTGGAATGGCTTTTGCGCAAGGAAGGCTGCATGCATTGCGCCGAGCCAGGGTGCCTGAAGGCATGCCCAAGCCCGGGAGCCATTTTGCAGTTTGCCAACGGCATTGTCGATTTTCAGTCCGAACAGTGCATTGGTTGCGGCTATTGCATTGCTGGTTGTCCGTTTGATATTCCACGCATCAACCCCAAAGATAACCGGGCCTACAAATGCACGCTCTGTGCGGACAGGGTTGCCGTGGGGCAGGAACCTGCCTGCGTTAAAACCTGCCCGACAGGTGCGATTTCCTTCGGCTCCAAGGCCGAGATGAAAGACCTTGCCGCCACACGGGTTGAAGAACTCAAGGGGCGTGGGCATGACGGGGCAGGGCTCTATGACCCGGCCGGTGTCGGGGGCACGCATGTCATGTATGTTCTCACCCACGCGGACCAGCCCAGCCTGTACCATCGCCTGCCCGACAGTCCTCATATCAGTCCTGTGGTACGGGGATGGAAAGAGTGGCTCAAACCCGTTGGCGCGCTGGGCTTCATAGCAACGCTGGCAGGCGCTTTTGTCCATTACATGGGGGTTGGCGCGAACACCACGGATGAAACGCCCCCGGACGAACCGGAAAAAGAGCTGGAAGATGCAGGGCAAGGCCCGAACGACAACGGGAGGGATGCGTAATGGGTAACAGCAATCTGGTCTTACGTACCAAGCTCATTGACCGTATGTTCCACTGGAGCATGGTGTCGTGCTTTATGCTGGTCGCCCTTTCGGGGCTTTCATGGTTCTTCCCGAGCCTTAACTGGCTAGGGTATGTGCTTGGCCCGCCCCAACTTGCCCGTGTGCTGCATCCCTTCCTGGGGATTGCCGTTTTTGCGCTGCTTATGTGCATGTTTGTCCGCTTTGTGCACCACAACCTTTTTGTCCGCACGGACCTGACATGGTTCAGGCATATTGCCGATGTGCTTTTGAACAAGCACGGACAAAAACTCCAGATTGGCAAGTACAACGCTGGGCAGAAAATTCTGTTCTGGGGTATTATGTCCCTGATCAGCCTTCTGTTTGTCAGTGGGCTCATGATCTGGCGGGCTTATTTTGCTGGCTTTTTTCCCATTCCCGTAGTCAGGCTGGCACTTCTGGCGCACTCTGTTGCCGGTCTTGCTCTTATCCTGCTTGTCATCGGGCATATTTACATGGGGATATGGGTGCGTGGGTCCATTGGCGGCATGGTCAGCGGTTATGTTTCCCGCGCGTGGGCCAGGCAGCACCATGACCGCTGGTATGAAGAAGAGATCGCCCCGACCAAACCGCTGCCTTCCAAAAGGCATGGCTGATGCTGAGCACATCCGACATTGTTGCCCCAGACAAGCGCACACCCGGTGTGGCGACAATTGATCCAGCAATTTTTCCCATGCTGGACAAGCTTTATGCCCGTCGCATCAAACGCCTGAACGCCCAGGCAGACCTGCTGGGGGAGAACGGGGCCTATTTTCGCTTTCTGACACATCTGGTGCAGGGGCAGCAACGGATAGCGGAACAAAGCCCCCTTGGGCCGGACGATGTTGAGGCCATCCGTGCGCTGCTCCAACAAAAGCCCGAAAATACGCAGTTGGAGAACCTTCTTTCAAACATCACATGCTGGCAGGCGGCATACGCAACCCTGGCAAAACAGGTCGCGCCCCTGCTCCCGCAGGATGTGGGCGATAAACTGGCCGTATTGTCTGCTGACAAAACGCAGCTTACCCAGGCAGCGGCACATCTTTTGCGGTTCGACTATCAGCAGGTTGACGCAGGTGTCGCGGTTGTCCTGTGGGCGGCCCTTTCCACCTGCTGGGCGCAGGCTGTCTCTCTTTTACAGGAAGAGAGCATGACACAACCCACGGCTCAGGCGGTTTGCTGCCCCTGTTGCCACGCGCCCCCTGTTGCCAGCCTGGTGCTCGGTGGCGCACGCGAAGGGTTCCGTTATTTGCAGTGCAGCCTGTGCGAAGTTCGCTGGCACAGGGTCAGGGCTGTTTGCGTGGATTGCGGCGCAAGTGGGCAGATTGAGCACTGGACTCTGGATGACGCAAAATCTGCTCTCCAGATTGAAACCTGTGGAGACTGTAAAAGTTACATCAAGACATTCCGTCTGGATTATGACCCGGAACTGGAAGCCGTGGCTGATGATCTGGGAAGCCTGTCTTTGGATGCCGCCATAGAGGCAGAAGGTTTCAAGCGCATTGGCCTGAACCCGTTTGCCTTCCCTGCATGACATGAGCATGGACTGTCGCGTGCCTTTGCCCCAAGCCTCAGCCGCCAGCAAGCAAACACCCATTGCGTCCATGGTTGACTTCGAGCACGCACAGGCCGTTTTGTCAGCACTGGCGGATACGCTGCGTGTTCCAGAAATTGAACATATCCCCCTTAGCCAGGCAAATGGCCGTATTCTGGCCAATGAACTGCATGCTGTGGTCCCTCGGCCAGAAGCCGATATTTCCGCCATGGATGGATACGCTTTCTGCTGTGCGGACATTCCCGTTCCGGGCCAGCACTCTGCCGCTATTCCTCTACAGAACTACATTGTCGCCGGGGACCAGCCCGAAGCACACCGTCGTGGAACCGCCGCCACCATTTTAACAGGCGCGCGCCTGCCTGCGGGAGCCGACTGCGTTATTGCCCGTGAACGCGTAACAATACAGGACGGCATGCTCCACTTCGCCCTGTCGGACATGACCGTGGGAAGGAATATCAGGCGCGCAGGGGAGGAGTTTGCCGCAGGGGCCCGCCTCCTGCCCGCCGGGCAGAAGCTTGACTGGCGCCATATTGCCCTGCTGGCCAGCCAGAATATAAAACACTTGGCGGTTTACAGGCCGCGTCGGGTTGGTGTGCTTGCCAATGGCGCCGAATTTGGCGCGCATGCGCAGGATTGCCGGGCCGAAATCAATACTCCCATGTTAACGGCAATGTTGGCTGCCATGGGCTTGCCGGTCCTGCACCGTGTTGTCGGCTCGGATAGCCAGCAGGACCTACAGGCCGCGGTATCCGAACTGGCGGCGCAGTCGGATATACTCATAACAACAGGTGGCATTTCTGTTGGTGAGACCGACAATATATTACCTGTTATGAAAAGCCTCGGGGCAAGCTGCTTGTTTCGAAAGGTTAAAATACGGCCAGGAAAACCCTTTACAGTCATGCTGTTAGGCCAGAAACCTGTGTTTTGCCTTCCTGGCAATCCGGGGGCTGCTGCCATATGCGCCCAGTTTTTTGTCCTGCCGTTCCTACGCTCGCTCACAGGTGCTGAGCCCAAGGGAAGCGCTCCGGCCATTATGCGCGGACGCAGCAGTTTTTCATATGCCCCCCCGGCGGATGCAACATGCTTTGTGCCCGTGTACTATGCGCAAAGCGGCAAGGAGGGCGTTTTTTCCCTCGTTCCTTCTCAAGGCTCATCGGACGTGCTGTGCTTTTCTCACGCGTCTGGCATTTTACACGTTCCCGCAGGCAGCAGCATAAATGTGGGAGACTGGTGTGAGGCAATACCCTTTAGCGGGTTATAAAAAGCGGTTTTGTGTGGTTCAGTCCTGTCATATGCATTGCCATGAAAACGCATGTTTTTGAATATAGTGTGCAATGCCCTCAATGTTTTCCATAGAGAAAACGGTCTTTTTATTTGTGGCACCTTGTAATGGCAGGCTATCGGTTGCAACTGCCTGAATCCGCTCTTCATTTGTAAAAAGCGGCTCCTTGGCTGTCAGGGAACGCCAGACCTCCATGCAGGCCGGAACGTCCGCATGGAAACCCTCCACCAAGATCAGGTCTACCGGCTGCATGGCGTGAACCAGTTCGTTCAACATCGGTGGTGTTGCGTTCTGGTGTTGCAAAACCCAGCGTGACGGCGTTGCCAGCATAACCTCAACGGCTCCGTTTTCCCTGTGCTGGAATGTATCTTTCCCCGGTGTATCCATGTCCACACCATGATGGGTATGTTTGATGGTGGAAACACGAAGTCCGGTTTGACAAAAAAATGGGATAAGCCGACTGATAAGATGTGTTTTGCCAGAACCACTCCGCCCGATAATGCCAAATATCCGTTGTTCGCGATGACAGAGCATAAAAAACTGGCCAATCCATGCTGCGTTGAGGAGACGGATTGATTTTTAATCAGACTAACGCACAATAACCAGCACAAACGGGCAAAGATACGATGGACCATGCAGGATACACTTAAAATAGCGGGACTTGTGCTGGCTGGCGGGCAGGGACGGCGCATGCACTACGCCGACAAAGCCTTTATGGACATTGATAATCGCCCGTGTATTGACTGGATTATCGCCTGCCTCAAAAAACAGTGCACTGGCATTGCCATAAGCGCTAATGGCGATACCCAAAGATTCAGCGCCTGGGATTACCCGGTTCTGGCAGATACAATACAGGATGTCGGCCCCCTGGCCGGGGTACTGAGCGGGCTGGAATGGGCCGAAGCCGCCGGATTTGACATACTCGTGAGTGTGCCGGTGGATACGCCATGCATACCGGACAACCTGGTCAAGGCACTGTCACCCGCACCATCCTACGCAACATACGCTGCCCAAAGTCATTCCCTGGTCGCGCTGTGGCCTGTCTGTGCCGCACGAGCTCTTTTGGCCGCGCAGTTGACGGGCATAACAGAGCAGAACAGAAAACAGAACACGCGGGTCTGCACGTTGGCTTATGCGCTCAATGCGCGCGCGGTTGATTTTTTGCCTGCAAGTCCCTTTGACCCGTTTTTGAATATCAACACCCCCGAAGATCTGCTGGCGGTACAGGCGCTTTGGCAGGCCCGGACAGGGGGTAACGCCCATGGCGCCTGAGGATACGGTTTTCCCCATTTCCGCTCCCTGCCATGTAAGCCGCGCCATATGGGACAAGTCTTCGGACAGACCGGCAACAATCACTGAAGAGATTTTGCATCTGGCTGAAGAAGTGCCTTTGGCGCTGGTCTATAATGGCACGGAATATGCCGTCATGATGGTTACGCCTTGCAACATGACTGATTTTGTAACCGGTTTTTCCATGACCGAAGGCCTTGTTGAAGGGTGTTCCGATATCAGGCAGATTTCCATAACGCCCGTGGATGGTGGCTTAAAGGCGGATATCCGCGTAAACGCGGA
>CALCDN010000229.1 GCA_937900755.1 uncultured Acetobacter sp.
TCAGTGTCTCGTGGGCTCGGAGATGTGTATAAGAGACAGGCACTATTGACCTCCCCATTGCCAAAAACAACGCGCAGGCTGCCGAAACCGCCCGGAATGAGCAGCAAAAAGCCCTGCAACAGGCCCGCCAGCGCCTGGCATCCCTGCAAGCCGAACTGCACATCGCCGAAAAACGCCATGCCGAAGCCCTGGCCGCCCTTGTCAGCCCGGACCTGCTGGACCGCCTGCAAACGGACAGCGAGCACGCGACCACCACATGCGAACAAGCCCGCCAGACACAGGAAAAAACCGAGGCCGAACGCCGCGCGGCCAGCACGGCTTTTACCGACGCCAGCCGAAACGCGCAGGAGGCCGAGGCACACCAGCGCAGTGCAGCCGAGGCCCTGCGCACGGCCCGTACCACCCAGCAACGCGCAGAGCAGGAGGCCGAAACACTCACGCGCGCGCTGGACCATGTCCGGGCCGAAGCCATTGCCGATACCGTGCTCGAAGACGCCCGACAGACCCGTGCCCGACACGAAAATGCGCTGGCCCAGACCGGGGCCGCACTGGAACAGGCCGAGCACACGCTGAGCGAGCACAAGGCCTGGTACGCCACAGTCCATGCCCAGCAGGCCGCACTCCAGACCGAACTGACCCGCCTACAGGCCCAGGCCGAAGGGCTGGACCAGGCCCTGGGGCAGGACAACGCCGTGGTGGACAACCCGGTTTCCGCCCTGATTACAGTGCCAGAGGACTACGAAAACGCGCTGGCAGCCGCCTTGGCCGAGGGACTGGACGCACCAACCGCACCGGATGCCCCCCAAGGCTGGCGGCAACTTCCGTCCGAGCCACTCCCCCCCCTGCCCGGTGGCGCGCAACCGCTCAAATGCTGCATAACGGCCCCACCAGAGCTGGACCGTGTGCTGTTATCCATAGGACTGCTCCCCCAGGGGGTGGATGGCCACACGCTCCAGCAGGACCTTGCTCCAGGGCAGTGCCTTGTATCCATCGCAGGGGATCTGTGGCGATGGGATGGTTTTTACGCCCATGCGGGCAGGACCAGCACGGCTGCCCACAGGCTGGCCCAACGCCGCGTCCTGCGCGAAACCCAAAGCCGCATTGCCACATTACAGGCAGCCCTCCCCACCACACAGGCGGACGCCGCCACCTGCGCCACCGCCGTGCAAGCCAATGAAGACCTGTTAAAGGAACTCAGGAACACACGGCACGCACAGGAACAGTCCTTGCAAAAAGCCCGTGCGCATGAGACCGAAACAGAGCGCGGCCATGCCTCCTACCGCGCCCGGCTGGACGCCATGCTGCCCCAACACGCACGCGCGCAGTCCGCTCTGGCCGAAGCTCAGGCGACACTCGCCAACGCCCAGGCCACGTACGAAAACCTGCCATCACTCCAGAGCATCCAGTCCGCGCTGGCCACCACGCGGGACAGGAATACAGCAGCACAGGCGGCGGAACAGCAGGCCCATACGGCTTTCAAACACGCGCAGGCCATAGCCCAGACCGCGCGGGACACGCTTGCGCAAACCCGGCAGCAACACGCATCCGCCACAACCCGACTGGAAACACTCACCCCCGAACTTGAACGCCTGCGCCATAATCAGGCAATAGAGACATCCAGCGTAACGGAATTGGAAAGCAGGCTGGCCACGGCCCAGTCCGTGCAGCAGACACAGGCGGCATTGCATGAGGCCCAGACCAGACTGGATGACGCCAATACGGCACTGCGGGCTGCAACGCAGGTTTTGGTCCGCGCGGACGAGCACGCCACCACCACCACGCAGGCACACCGCGCGTTGCAGGAGCAGGCCCTGACCCTGCGCAGCCGTCTGGCGGGCCTGACCCCACGGCTGGCCGAACTGTCCACCGACCATACGGACGCGGAGCACCACCTGCTTGCCGCACAGGCCGCATTGGAAGCGGCCCTTGCCTCGGTGCCGGATAATGCACAGGCCAGGCTGGACGACCTGAACACCCAGCGGGCCGATCTGCTGGCCGGGCTTGATAGCGCGCGCGAACTGCGGGCCGCCCTGCAGGCCGAATCCACCACACTGGCAGACCGGCTTGTCGCGCTGGATACAGCACAGGCCGAATGGAGCACGCGCGAAACCGTTGCCCGCGCGGACAACGCAAACGCCCTCCACCGGCTGGAAGGCGCCCGCGCCAACCATAGCAGGGTTTCCGAGCTGCCAACCGCCGCGCAGCAGCAAAAAGCCAGTACGCTGGCGGCCCTGGAAGAAGCGGAAGAGCAGTTTGCCCAGACCGACCTCCTGCGGGCCGAGGCAGAGGCCGCACTCAACGCTGCCCATGAACTGCGCCGCAAAACCGAAGGCGAATTGGCCACCGCGCGTGAGAACCTGCTGAAGGCCGAAGGAAAAAGCGAGCAGGCACAGGCCATTCTGGACCAGTTGCTGGTAGAAACACCAAACCCGCCCAGGCACCCCGTTACCGACCTGACGGAAGGGGCTGAAACCTCGCTACGCCGTAAAATCACCCGTCTGGCCCGTGAGCGTGACGACATGGGGCCGGTGAACCTGCGGGCCGAACTGGAAGCGGAGGAAGCCTCCACCCAGGCGCAGACCCTGGGGGCCGAAATGGCGGACCTGGAGGAAGCCATAAGCCGCCTGCGCGGTTCCATTGGCGCGCTCAACAAGGAAGGCCGCGAGCGGCTGATGGCCGTGTTCACGCAGGTGGACCTGCATTTTCAGTCTCTTTTCACCCGCATGTTTGGTGGCGGTCGCGCCCATCTGGGCCTTGTTGGCAGCGATGACCCGCTGGAAGCGGGGCTGGAAATCTATGCCCAGCCACCTGGCAAGAAACTGGCCACACTTTCGCTCCTGTCTGGAGGTGAACAAGCTTTAACGGCACTTTCCTTGATCTTTGCCGTTTTCCGCTGTAACCCTGCTCCGATATGCGTATTGGATGAAGTGGATGCCCCACTCGATGACGCCAATGTAGGCCGCTTTAGCGCCCTGCTCGGTGACATGGTGGCCGAAGCCGGTACGCGTTTTCTGGTTGTGACACACCACCAACTCACCATGGCCCATATGGACCAGCTCTTTGGTGTCACCATGCAGGAACGCGGAGTAAGCCGCGTTCTTTCTGTTGATCTGGCTAAGGCGGCCTCCATGGTCGGTCAGAAGGACAAGGAACCCACTGATGTCACATCCTGAAAAGGGAGCTGGCATGTCTGTCTGCTGCAGTGCCACGACATCGCACAGGTGTTTGAAAAAAATTGCCTTTGCGGCAGCCCTTTGCACGGCATCCGTTGCGGTGCTGGCCATCCACCACACCAAGACCAGTGGCATCATGGCGCGCATCCACCACGGGCTTATTGTGTGCGCCAGCAATACCGGCACGCAGAACGTTGCCCAGGCCGCCACCATTTCCGGCATAGGCCGGCCCGGCATGGTCCGCCTTGGCCTGACCAGCAGCGCGGACGGGCAAGTCGCCGTGGAACCGGGCAGCAGCACACTGGCCACCGTGCTGGATACAGCCCGCCATTCCAACACCCTGCTGATGCTGGACCTCCACGGCGCGGACCCCAAGGAAGTGGCGTTTGAGGTCAGCAAGGCCCATATGCGCGACCGGGTTATTTTTGTTCCCGCGGACTACAAAAGTACTGCAGCAGTACTCAAAGCCGATTCCAAGGTTATGGTAGCCATTGCCATCAATTCCGAGCGGGATGCCTATAACGCTCACCGCATGGCGGGACACCACCCTTACGCGGCCTATCTTTCCCCCTCCGCCGCACCAAGCCTTTTCTCGCTGGTGCACCGCGATGCCGAGGCCATTATTACCGACACCCCTCCATCCATGATATCCACCGCTGATTTTCTGGCAAACCGGCCTGTCGATATTGTCATTACGCACCAGCCCTACCAGTTGACCACGGCACTCGCCCTTGCCCCCTCCCCGGTTACACATTCCGAATAACGCATCTTCCCCCGGCACCTGCGGCTTCCATTATAGGGAACGGCCCTCACGCCGGACTGCGCAAAATACACGACAATAAAAAAGCCCCTGCCCTTTTGTGAAGAGCAGAGGCCTTGAACAAAAACCGGACGATCCGATTACGCGGGAAGCATGGACCCGGTTTCAATAAACCGCTGGTGCCAGGACAACGCTTCGGTCAGCAGGTGTGGTGTGTGCTTGCCAAAAGAGTCCTTGAGCGCGCGATTAAAGTAATCCTGCAACATGGGACGATAGTCCGGGTGTGCGCATTTTTCGATAATCGCCTGGGCACGCTTGACGGGTGAAAGCCCGCGCAAGTCAGCCAGTCCCTGTTCGGTCACAAAAATCTGGGTGTCCTGCATAATGTGGTCCACATGGGCTGCCATGGGCACAATAGCCGAAATTTTGCCACCCTTGGCCGTGGACGGGGACAAGAAGATGGACAGGTAGGCGTTCCGGGCAAAGTCACCCGACCCCCCAATCCCATTCATCATTTTGGAACCCATGACGCGGGTGGAGTTCACGTTGCCGTAAATATCCGCCTCGATCATGCCATTCATGGCAATGCAGCCCAGCTGGCGAATAACGCCCGTGCTGTTGCTGATGTCCTGCTGGCGCAGAATGATCTTGGAACGGAAGAAGTCCATCCGGTTATTGATTTCTTCCGCGGCTTCCGGGCTCAGGGAAAACGACGTTGCCGAGGCAATGCGCATCCGCCCCGAATCCAGCATGGCGAGCATGCCGTCCTGAATGACCTCGCTAAAGCCGACCAGATTTTCAAACGGCCCTTCATTCAGCCCATCCAGCACCGCATTGGCCACATTGCCAACCCCGGACTGCAGGGGCAGGAGGGAGGGCGGGAGGCGATTCTGTTTGACTTCGTGTTCAAAAAAATCAAGCAGGTAGCCCGCAATGGCTTTTGCCGTGCCATCGGGTGCGGCAAAAGGCGCGTTTCTGTCGCTGTCGTTCGTGCGGACGATGGCCTGAATCTTGGCCGGATCAACCTTGAGGAACGTGCGGCCAATACGCTGGTCAGCGCGGGAGAGCGGCACAACGTCACGCGGGGCGTTGCCGTAGCTGTTGCCGTCCCACACATCGTGGGTGCCTTCCAGCCCCGGATGCTGCCATTCGTTGACTTCGATGATGACCTTGTCGGCCAGGTCAAGGAACGCCTGCGAATTGCCAACCGAGGACGTGGGCACAATGCCTCCGTCTTCCGTAATGGCCGTGGCTTCCACTACGGCCACATCAAACTTGCCATAGTTGCCCTGATGCGCCCGCAATGCGACCTGCCCGAGATGATTATCAAAATAATCCGTCTCGCCAGAGTTGATGCGGTTCCGCATGGCGGCATCGGTATTGAACGGAGAGCGGAAGGAAACACCGTCAACCTTGCCCAGCTCGCCATCAAGCTGCGGGCCGGTGGAAGCCCCGGTAATAAGGCTGATCCGGTGCTTTTCCCCACGGCTGTGGGCAGCTTCCATCTGTTGGGCCAGCGCCATGGGCACGGCCTTGGGGTACCCTGCGCCTGTAAAACCGCTGGTGCCGACCACGTCACCATTTCGGATCAGCTTTGCCGCGGCCTCTGCCGGACAAACCTTGCTACGCAGCGCGACGTTCCGAATGCGCTCTGTCATGAGAGGCCTTCCTGTTTTTCTTCTCAACTGTTCCGAACATACAGAAGGGACAATCCTCCACGGGGTTCTTGCGCCAGACACCCCTCAGGGCCAGCGCGCCACCTTGCCGTGGTCTATGTCCTCTTCCGCATTTTTCAGGCTTGTCTCCGCCCCTGAAAGCTCTTGCACCCTATGCGCAAACAGAACCATCTGGCGCGTCACATACTTGTGCATGCGCAGGCTCCCTCCAAAAAAAACTTGCAGCAACCGTTCCTGTTTTCGCTCGGAAAGCCTACATGAAGGTTAGAAAAGAACAGGTATGGATGGAATGTTCACGGATACCGGGCATGACGAAAACGTGAAGAACGCAATGCGAAAAGGACTCCGCATTGTGGGCGATGTGCATGGGGATATTGACGCCTTCCGCCATGCCGTGGCCACGGACCGTTTTATCATTCAACTGGGTGATCTGGTAGATTACGGGCCAGACAGCGCGGGCGTTCTGCGCCTGATGTTGCAGGTCCGGCGTGAAGGCCGCGGCCTGTTCCTGATTGGCAACCACGACCGCAAGCTCGGCCGGGCTCTTATGGGCAAGAAGCTCCGCTCCTCCCCCCATCTGGACGAAACACTGGCCCAGCTCATGGCGCCTGACAACGCCGATGTCCTCCAAGACGTGCTGCCCGCACTGGAGCAGGCCCCGGCGTGGCTGGTCATGGGCAGGACCATTTTTGTGCACGGCGCGTTTGAGCCGCACATGCTCAACGAACCGCCGCCTCCCCCGCTTGCGCGCGTGACCTACCTGCTGTCGCGCGCCCTGTTTGGCGAAACCACGAGCCGCATGCAGGCCGATGGCTACCCCGAACGCACGCTCAACTGGGTCAACCACATTCCCGATGGCTATACCGTGTATTGCGGGCATGACCAGCGCTCGACCAATGGCTGCCCGCTGGCCATACCCGGTCGGGCTGGTGGACGCGCCGTTTTTGTTGACACGGGCGCAGGCAAAGGTGGGCATCTGGCATGGGTGGACCTGCCTTTCCCTCCTGTGGAAGAAAAGCTTTATGTCTGTTAACGTCAGGGCAGTGCGTTTTATACCGCTTCCATAATGTTTTGACCTGTAGCCAGAGACCTTGATCACCGTGACAAATCAGCCGTGCCCCCCGGAGGCCCTGCGCGACCTCCGCCGCAGCATAGATAATATTGACGCAGCTCTTGTTGCCATGCTGGCCGAGCGCTTTCGCTGCACCAAAGCTGTTGGCGCCCTTAAAGCGCTTTACAAACTCCCCCCCGCCGACCCCGCGCGCGAAACACAGCAGATCGCCCGCCTGCGCCACCTGGCCGAAGACGCCCATCTGGACCCCGACTTTGCGGAGAAGTTTCTCAACTTCATCATTCACGAAGTCATCCGGCACCACGAGGCCATTGCCCTTGAGGCGTCTCCCCTGCCCCCCACACCATAACATCATGTGATCAGATGCCCGTTGTCCCTACGCCCCGCCGCCTGATTCTCCTCCGTCATGCCGAGGCAACGCCCGCCGATATGGGCAGTTTTTCCTCGGAGTCCGACATGGCGCGCCCATTGACATACGATGGAGAGCGGGCCGCTATGCGATGCGGCATCTGGCTACGGGAAAACAATCTGAGCCCCGATACGGCCCTGTGCAGCCCCGCGGTCAGAACCCAGCAGACACTCGCTGGCGTGCAAAACGTCCAGCGCCCCCCCACCATAGCCAATGTTTTTTTATGCCCCGAAATATACGAGGCGGAGCCCGGCGCACTGGCCATGGCGCTATGGCAGGTGCCAGAACAGGCCCGTACCGTCCTGCTTGTCGGGCATAATCCCGGCATTTCCGAATTTGCACGCTGGCTGGATAACAGGAACGAAATGCTCGATCAGGGATTCGCGCCGGGTTCGCTTGCGATCTTCAAGATGGTCGGCAGCGACCTTGTTCCAGACCAGAGCTCCTGGGCAAACTGTGGCAGCATGAACCTGGTTTTGCACACATTCACGCGACCCTGAGATAAAAAATCCCAGTTTACTGCCGACTCAGGCGCGTGATAACGCGCGGTTTATCGGGATGAACCTTTTTGTTTGCTTCCGAATGGGAGACAACACTCAAACAGCAGGCCGCAGCCGCGACCGTGACCCCACTATGCAAAAGGAAACACCATGAGCGTGTCGCAGAACGAGGGTAAGCAGTCCACCGCTACCATTTCGATCGGTGGCAAAACCGCCGAGATGCCCGTACTTTCTGGCATCCTCGGGCCGGATGTTATCGATATTCGTAAACTGCCCGCAGAGCTGGGTGTGTTCACGTTCGACCCCGGTTACGGCGAGACGGCCTCGTGCAACAGCAAGATCACTTTCATTGATGGTGACAAAGGCGTTCTGCTGCACCGTGGCTACCCTATTGCCCAGCTGGCGGAAAATGCTTCCTATGAAGAGGTGATCTACCTCCTGCTGAATGGCGAACTGCCAAACCAGGCGCAGTACAAAACCTTTTCCTCCACACTGACCAACCACACCCTGCTCCATGAGCAGATCCGCAACTTCTTCAATGGTTTCCGGCGTGATGCCCACCCCATGGCCATCCTGTGCGGCACGGTTGGCGCTCTTTCCGCCTTTTACCCCGATGCCAGCGACATTGCCGTTCCCGAAAACCGTGAACTCGCGGCCATGCGCCTGATCGCCAAAATTCCGACCATTGCGGCCTGGGCCTATAAATATACCCAGGGTGATGCCTTTATCTACCCGCGCAATGACCTGAATTACGCGGAAAACTTCTTGTCCATGATGTTCGCGCGCACGTCCGAACCCTACACGGTCAACCCCGTTCTGGCCCGCGCCATGAACCGGATCCTGATCTTGCATGCGGACCATGAACAGAACGCATCCACCTCCACCGTGCGTCTGGCGGGTTCCACGGGGGCCAACCCCTTTGCCTGTATTGCCGCGGGCATTGCCGCCCTGTGGGGGCCTGCCCATGGTGGCGCCAATGAAGCCGTGCTGAAAATGCTGGCCCGTATTGGCAAGAAAGAAAATATTCCCGCCTTTATCGCCCAGGTCAAAGACAAGAACAGCGGCGTCAAGCTCATGGGCTTTGGCCACCGCGTATACAAGAACTTCGCCCCGCGCGCCAAAATCATGCAGCAGACCTGCCACGAAGTTCTGAAAGAACTCGGCATCAAGGACGATCCGCTGCTGGACCTGGCCGTTGAACTGGAAAACATCGCACTGAGCGACGATTACTTCGTACAGCGCAAGCTTTACCCGAACGTGGATTTCTATTCCGGCATTATCCTCAAGGCCATGGGAATTCCCACCAGCATGTTCACCGTGCTGTTCGCCGTTGCCCGGACAACCGGCTGGGTCAGCCAGTGGAAAGAAATGATCGAGGAACCCGGCCAGCGTATCAGCCGTCCACGCCAGTTGTATCTGGGTGCGCCAGAGCGGGACTTTGTTCCCTTCAACAAGCGCTAAAAGCCGACCATACCCTGGTTTGCAAAAAGCTGGTCCGTGGCAACGCGGGCCAGCTTTTTATTTTATCTGGGCCAATAACCAAAAGGCAACCCAAGAGGCCCTGAGCCGTTGTAAACCATAAAAAAAAGCGGATGCTCATTTTCGCATGAGCATCCGCCACCACATTTATCTCGTCAACCAACCTGCCCGTTGCCCGGTTTGTTGGCCCGTTTGGGCCCGTTTGCAGGCAGGGCCAGTTTATTTAGGCACAGTTGCACCCTGCGGTCGGACCATCGACCTTGCGCACCATATGGTGGTCAATCCATTCGGAGACCAGCATACGCGCTTCGCTTAATGACGATTCGGGGTGGTGGATGCGGTACAGGGTTGTACAGGCATTGAACGCCGCAACATCCGCTGTCCCTACTTCGCGCAGTTCCGTGTAAGCCGTGATGACGGCCCGCTCGCATTTCCGTGCGATCCGACTTGCTTCCATAGCCACGACATTCACCCTTAACTGATAACCAATCTCAACTCCTGCAATTAGACGCCACATCTTTCGGCAACGCAAGGATTAAGTTGTAATTTACTTTACACATAAAATCACAACCAACTGACATGCGCCGTTTTTCCATATCCTTGCCCAATCCACCGTTTTCCTGCCTGACACAGGCGGCAATTCACATTTACAAATCGATGAGGCATGGATTTTCGACCCGGCTAGCGGTATGCCAATCCAACTTCAACCTCCATAGCTTCAAGGAATCTGCCATGATGTCGCCTGCAGGCATTGCCTCTCCCACCGGAGAGTCCAGCGAATGGGATCGTGATGCCGCCCTCACCACCGCACGCCTGCTGCTTGAGATCAAGGCAGTCAATTTTCGCCCCGAAGACCCATACACCCTGACATCGGGATGGAAGTCCCCGGTTTATATTGATTGCCGCCGGATTATCTTTTTCCCCCGTGCCCGCGCAAAAATTGTGGAACTGGGCGTGGAAAAAATTGGTCGCCACGTTGGCTACGAAAGCCTTGAAGCCATTGTCGGAGGGGAAACAGCCGGCATACCGTTTGCCGCATGGATGGCTGACCGCATGCTGCTGCCCATGGCCTATGTGCGCAAAAAGCCCAAGGGTTTTGGCCGCAACGCCCAGATTGAAGGCGATGTGCCCGAAAACATGCGGACCCTTCTGGTGGAAGACCTGACCACGGACGGCGCATCCAAAGTGCAGTTCGCCAATGCCCTGCGCAATGCGGGCGCCATTGTGAACCATGCTTTTGTAGTATTCTACTACGGCGTCTTCCCCGGTGCCCAGCAAACCCTGACAGACATGAACGTAGCCCTGCACTCCTTGTGCACATGGTGGGACGTGCTGGAAGCCTGTGCAAGCCGCCCTTACTTCTCCGAAGAAGCTGCGGCTGAAGTGCGGCGCTTTCTTGAAGACCCCTGTGGCTGGTCTGCCCGCCGTGGTGGTGTGGGCAGCCTGGAAGAGGCAGCCGAGTTCAAGGCGCGCAAGGACAAATAACACTGTGCAGGAAAGTGGCCCCACACTGAGCGGTCCCTACCGTGTTCTGGCGTTTGACTCAGGCATTGGCGGACTGGGCATTGTGCGGGCCATTCGCGCACTCTCCCCCCTGATCCAGGTGGATTACCTGGCAGACACGGCCGTCTTCCCCTACGGTGAGCAGGAGGATGCGGCCCTGACCGAACGCATTATCTCCCTTGTTTCCCACGCGGTTGCGCGCCTGCGGCCCCAGGCCGTTGTTATTGCCTGCAACACGGCCAGCACGCTCGCGCTGGATGCCCTGCGCGTGGCCTGCCCGGCCATTCCATTCGTTGGCTGTGTACCACCCATTCGCTGGGCGGCGCGCCAGACAAAAACCGGGGTGATTGGCCTGCTGGCCACGCGGGCGACCATCCGACGCCCCTACCTGACACGCCTGCACGCACTTTATGCGCCCCAATGTACCCTGATCGCGCATGCGGCACCCCATCTGGCAAGTTACGCGGAGCAGGTTTTTCGCGGGCACCCCGTACCAGACAGCGCCATTTACAAAGATATTGAAGGGTTGTTCAACCACCCGGATTCAGCCCGGCTGGACGCGGTTGGCCTGGGCTGCACGCATTACACATTTATGCTCGACCGGCTTCGCAGGCTTACCCCACCCACCATGGCATGGCTGGACCCCGCCAGTGCTGTTGCCCGCCAGTGCTGCACGGTTTTGCAGGCCCTGCCCCCAACACACGGCCACACCGCTCCACCCGAACAGGCATGGTTTACCGCCTACCCGCAGGATGCACAGGCTTTGGCCATGCATCTGCCAGCCTATGGTTTTGACGGCATAAATTTATGGGATACCCCAACGCCCGCCGCCCACCCCTGCCCGGCCTGAAAACCGGGACAGAAGTAAAAGGAGCGGACCTGGCCAGCAGGGACCAGGCTTTTGGGCCGTGCTCCTCGCCACAATAACCTTTTGTAACCTAGCTGGCGCGGCTGGCCGAATAACTGGCTGTTTCGAGCAATAGGGCCTTGATCTCGTTATCGGGGAAGTCTCTCAGCGCCTTTCGGGCCAGGGTTGCGTACTCCTCGGCTTTGGCCAGTGTAATGCCAATGGCGTTGGTCTGGGCAATAAGGGCCAGAGCGGCATCGAGGTCTTCGGGCTGCTGTATGCTCTCCTCAATCACGCGCCGCCAGAACACCCGGTCCTCCTCGCTCCCGGCCTCATAGGCCGCCAGAACCGGCAGAGTGACCTTGCCTTCCTTGAAGTCGTCCCCGACTTCCTTGCCCAGAACAGCCTGGTCGGCCGCATAATCCAGCGCATCATCCACGAGCTGGAACGCCATGCCCAGATTGGCGCCATAAACACGCAGGGCTTCACGCTCGGCAGGTGTGACGTCTCCAATAACCGCGCCAGATTCGCAGGCGGCGGCAAACAGGGCCGCAGTTTTGCCGTAGATGACCTGTAGATACTGCTCAACGGAAGTGGAAAGGTCATTTTGCGTGGTCATCTGCATGACCTCGCCTTCAGCCAGCGTTGCGGACGCGGCGGAGAGAATCGCCATGACATCAAGCGAAGCATCAGCCGTGAGAATCTGAAAGGAGCGGGCAAACAGGAAGTCCCCCACCAGAACAGAGGCCTTGTTGCCAAAAATTGCATTTGCACTGGCAAGCCCACGCCGCAACTGGCTGTCGTCCACAACATCATCATGCAGCAGCGTTGCTGTATGAATGAACTCGACACAGGCGGCAATTTCCACATGCCGCATGCGCCCGTCCTGGTTGTTGTAGCCACACAGGCGTGCGGAGGCGAGTGTCAGCAATGGCCGCAGCCTCTTGCCGCCAGCGGCCACAAGGTGCGCAGCTAACTGCGGAATAAGCGCTACGGAACTCTGCATGCGGTCCACAATGACCTGATTGCATGCCTGCATATCCGCAGCGAGATAATCAGCCAGCGCCTTAAGGCCAGCTTCCCCTGGTTTACTCACAGAAACTCCAGATCCATCCTGGCTCGCGGTGCTGTCCATTTCCGACAGACTGACTGCAACACCCAAATGCTATTCCCCCAGCCTCGGGATGAGTTGACGTCCTCTTATATGCGAGGCACCTGAAAAACGGTCAAGCACCAACAAATTCAAGCCAGCCAGATACAGCGATGCAACCAGCACCATCAAGCGACCTTCCCACCACCTCGCACGGAACCCTTCTGCGTGGACGTATAGCCTATAGCCAGTTCCAGCAAGGCTACCGTACGGGGCTTGAGCCCATTCTCATGGCTGCGGCCGTCCCTGCGCGCCGTGACCAGCATGTGCTGGAAATTGGCTGTGGCGCCGGTGCAGGGCTGTTATGCCTGATGCACCGCGTGCCAGACCTGCACGGAACCGGAATAGAAAAAGACTCCGAAACAGCGGAACTCGCGCGCACTAACCTGCTTGCCAACAAAAAAGAGCAAGTCTCTGTACTTGCAACATCTTTCCCCGAAGGGGTGCCAGACCACCTGCGTTTTGACCATTGCATGACCAACCCGCCATGGCACGCCACAACCGGCACAGCCTCACCCGAACCACGCCGTGACCTTGCCCGCAGGATGGGCATGCAAACCCTTCCGCTCTGGGTCAGGGGGGCGGCGTCCATCCTGCGCCACAAGGGCAGCCTGACCTTGGCACTCCCCACCGCCCTGACCGACAGGGCGGTAGCGGAACTGGTTGCAAACGGCTTTGGCGGCGTAACCCTTTATCCCTTCTGGCCCAAAGCAGACCGCGAGGCACGGATTCTGCTTGTACAGGCCAGACTTGGGGTTAAAAGCCCTGCCCGCGTTCTGTCTGGACTGATCCTGCACGAAGCGGACGGCGCTTTTACCCCACAGGCTCGCGACGTGCTGGAAAACGGCACGGCCCTGCCCGGTCTCTAGCTCCGCCCCTTCGGCCCGATATTACGCGAAGACCGAGCTTTCAAACGCCTCTTCCCATGTACCCAAGGTGGAGGCGCGGCTGTATTCGGTCGAGCGGTTTTCAAAGAAGTTGGCGTGTTCGACCGCGTTCAGCATATCGTCCAGCCAGGGCAACGGGTTTGTGGTCGTGTTGTAAACGGGGTCCAGCCCAAGCTGGGTCAGGCGGCGGTCGGCAATAAAGTGAATGTAGGTTTTGACCTGTGCCGCATCCAGCCCTTCCACCGCGCCCATTTCGAACGCCAGGTCAATAAAGGCCTCTTCGTGTTCGACAATGGTCTTGCAGATGTCGGTCAGTTCCTGCCGCAACTGCTCGGTCCAGATATGCGGGTTTTCCTGAATGAACACGCGGAACAGGCGGATGATGGACAGGCAGTGCAGGGTTTCGTCCCGCACCGACCACGACACGATCTGCCCCATGCCCTTGAGCTTGTTGAAGCGCGGGAAGTTGAGCAGAATGGCGAAGGAGGCAAAAAGCTGCAGCCCCTCCGTGAACGCGCCGAAAGCTGCCAGGGTTTTTGCGATTTCATGCTTGCTGTCCACGGTAAAGGACTGCATGTAATCGTATTTATCCTTCATTTCCTTGTACTTAAGGAACGCTGAATATTCTTCCTCGGGCATGCCCAGCGTGTCCAGCAGGTAGCTGTACGCAGCGATATGAATGGTCTCGATGTTGGAAAAGGCCGAGAGCATCATCAGCACTTCAGTCGGTTTGAACACCCGGCTGTAGTGCTTCATGTAGCAGTTGTTGACCTCCACATCCGACTGGGTGAAGAAGCGGAAAATCTGGGTCACAAGGTGGCGTTCGCTCTCGTTGAGCACGCGGTGCCAGTCTTTTACGTCTGTCTCTTATACACATCTGACGCTGCCGACGATACTCCTTGTGTAGAT
>CALCDN010000230.1 GCA_937900755.1 uncultured Acetobacter sp.
GCACGGCAGGCGCTGACCAGACCGTTCCCCATGGCGTGGCCCAGAGCATTGTCGGGCAGCAGGGCGGCAAAATGTTGCCGCCCATCCCGCTTGGCCTGCGCCACAAGCTGCTGCACCTGCTCCTCGGGTGTAATCCCCATGACCCACACACCCGGACGCCCCTGCCCGATATCGCTGGTAAAGGCCAGGACGGGAATACCCGCCGCCTGTGCCGCGGGGGCGGCCACGGCTGTATCCCCACTGGTCAGCGGGCCAAGCAGAATACCATCTCCGGCCTGCAATGCGGCGGATGTGGCCGAGGCCGCGCCGCCTATGGCTGCTGTGTCGTGCACATCCATCTGCATGCCAGGTGGCAAGCCCTCCCCGTCCAGAGCCAGTTGCGCACCGGCGAGCAGTTCATGCCCAAGGGCTGCGTTTGTGCCGCTCAAAGGCAGCAGCACCCCCACCTTGTGGCTGGTGGCCTGCTGGGCGGGAGCGAGAACCGACCCCGACCCCAATGGCGTGGACTGGTCGGCGCATCCGGCAAGGACCAGCCCTGTTACACCAAGGGCGGCCACTCCGGTCTTGCACAATGCCCGGTTTGCCGCCAGACCTTGACGGGAAAGCCCTGACAGGAGCGAGTATGCACGCGTCTTCATCCAGATCATCCTCTACCAACACCCCGTCCGAGGCACCGTCTTCCAATGGGATCGAACCTTTGCATACCGAAGGTAATGCGCCAAGTCATGCGCGTTTTTCCGGTGGGCTTGTGCTGGTGGCCACCCCCATTGGCAATCTGGGAGATTTCAGCCCCAGAGGGGCCGAAGCACTGGCGCGCGCTGATCTGGTTTTGTGCGAAGACACCCGCATGACAGCCCGCCTTCTGTCTGATAGGGGCATTTCCGTCCGCACCGAAGCCCTGCACGAACACAATGAACGCCAGCGTGTGCCCAACCTGATCCGCCGCCTGAGCGAGGGGGCGCATATTGCCCTTGTGTCCGATGCGGGCATGCCCCTGCTCTCGGACCCCGGCTTCCGGCTCACACGCGCAGCCATTGACGCGGATATTCCTGTAACCGTCATCCCCGGCCCCAACGCAGCCCTTACCGCCCTTGTCCTATCCGGCCTGCCGCCACATCCTTACCTGTTTGTGGGCTTTCCTCCCCCCCGCTCCGCCGCGCGCAAGGAAACATTCGCCAAGCTGCACGCAGCCGAACGCGCGGGGCTGAGCGCCACGCTGATCTGGCATGAAGCCCCCCATCGTCTGGCCGAAACACTGGTGGACATGGCCAGTGTGTTTGGCCCCGACCGCCCCGCAGCGGTTGCACGGGAGTTGACCAAGCGTTTTGAGGAAGTCAGGCGCGGCACGGCGGAGGAACTGGCCGCGTTTTACGCCCAGACCCCACCACGGGGCGAAATTACGGTGCTCCTCGGCCCAGCCCCCGAGGTTGAAACCTCCGCCGATGACCTCGATACCACGCTGCGCGCCCTGTTAGACACCCATTCGGTCAAGGACGCGGCAGCACTGGCCGCCGCCGCCGCAGGGCTGCCAAAACGCACGGTCTATGCGCGCGCGCTGGAACTGGCTGCGGAACTAAAGGGCGCCTGAACAGCGCCCTGCCTACCCGGCAGCGCCCGCCACTTCGCCCGCGGCATGGCCGCTGGCCCAGGCCCAATGGAAGTTGTAGCCACCCAGCCAGCCGGTTACGTCCACCGCCTCGCCCACAATATGCAGCCCCGGCACACCCTGGGCCTCCATGGTGCGCGAGGACAGGCCTTTGGTGTCCACCCCGCCACGCGTGACTTCCGCCTTGGCAAAGCCCTCCGTCCCCTGCGGCTTCAGCTCCATGCGGTGCACACGCTCGGCCATAAGCCGGATGTCGCGGTCCGCCCATTCGGCCAGGGTGCGTTCAGGTGCTCCCAGTTCCACCATGGCATGGGCCAGCCGCTGGGGTAGCCAGCGCGCCAGCGCGCCCGCACCCTTGGCCTTGGAGCCTTCTTTTTTCAGCGCCATCAACAAGGCGGCGATATCCTGCCCGGGCAGAAAATCCACAAACAGGGGTTGCCCGGCTGACCAGTAGGACGAAATCTGCAACAAAGC